>CAZAZB010000237.1:0-4924 GCA_964489485.1 uncultured Pseudomonadales bacterium
CATGGTAATTACCATATAGACGAGTGTTATTGCAAAGCCGCCCACCAGTTTATACGTAACCCAGATATCAAGATCGAAATTGTAAGCGACGATCAGATTCATTGCACCGGCGATAAAAAAGCCAAGAGACCAACCATAGCTCAGATTTCGCCAGACATGATCCGGGAGCTGAATCTGATCAGACAGCATTTTCTTAATAAAATTCTCTTTGCCGAAGATCTGGCTTGCTGTCAGCCCGATGGCAAACATCCAATTTACAATGGTGGGCTTCCATTGGATAAATTCCTGGTTGCGGAAAACGAGGGTTGCGCCACCAAACAGCATGGCAACCCAGAAGATGATCTTTGTTTTCTTATCGACCTTGCGATACTTCAGGAACTCAAAAGCGACCTGAAAGCAAACCCCCACCATCAGCACACCGGTGCTGATGTAGATATCCCGCGTGGTGAAGTACACCACCACAAACAAGGCAACTGGAATAAATTCGACAAATTGTTTCATGCAATCAAGTACTTCGAGGTGATATCAATAACAGTATAAATTAACCGACTTATGATAGTTCATTTAATGCGGCGATGCGTAGGAGTATTGCGGTAGAATAGGCGCTTTTCCGAACCGAGCTTTCAAACAGAGCCATCATGAGCCAGTTTTTCAGAATTCATCCAGACAACCCTCAGGCCCGGCTGATTCAGCACGCTGCGGAGATTGTTAATAAAGGTGGTGTTGTTGCCTACCCCACGGATTCTGCCTACGCCCTCGGTTGCCATATTGGCGATAAGCGCGCTCTGGAGACCATTAGACAGATCCGTCAGCTGGATCAGCGCCATAATTTCACACTGGTTTGTCGGGATTTGTCTGATCTGAGTGTCTACGCCAAGGTCAGCAACAGCGCCTATCGGTTGATCCGGGCTGCCACCCCGGGGCCCTATACTTTTATTTTGCCCGCAACAAAAGAGGTACCCAAGCGCCTGATTCATCCAAAACGGAAAACCATCGGTCTCAGAGTGCCGGATAATGCGATTTGTGAGGCATTGTTGGCGGCAGTCGATGGTCCGCTTATGAGCAGTACTTTACTTCTGCCCAATGACGAGTACCCGCTGACTGACCCCGATGAGATCCGCGATATACTCGAGCATCAGCTTGATCTCGTGATTGATGGTGGCTATTGCGGGCTTGAGCCAACAACGGTCATTAATTTGGAAGACGATATCCCTGTTGTCACTCGACAGGGTAAAGGAGATGCGGAACTTTTTGCGGCCTGATTTGCAGCCTGGCTTGCCACGAGACTTAGCGCGACAAAAGGCGACATTCCCCTAACCTCTGAGTATAATTGCGTACAAGGTCTATCTGAATCAGAGCCTGAATCAGAGCCTGAATCAGAGTCTGGATTAGAACGTGAATCAGAGTTGATACGCATCGCCATCCTTTATTGGTTACCATAACGGCATTCTCTCTTATTAATAAGCTATCGAACCCGTCACAGTCCTTTCTTCCGGTCACGGTCTTTTCCTTTGGTCACAGACTCTTTCACCGGTCACGGACTCTTTACCGGTCACGGACTCTTTACCGGTCACGGACGTTGAAAGCGGGAAAACTAGAACTAATTTCATGGGTAGCGAGCGGAAAGTGAGTATTTTTGAAAATCAAATGACTGAACAACAACCTGGCCAGAAGCCAAAGGTATTTAATTGAGTCTCATCGAAGCACAAAAAAGGGTTTTATCAGGTATGCGGCCCACGGGTCGCTTACATCTTGGTCAGTACCACGGTGTTCTGAAGAACTGGATTCGCCTTCAGCATGAATACGATTGTATGTTCTTTGTTGCTGATTGGCATGCACTAACGACTCACTATGAGGACCCGCAGGTCATTGAAGAAAATGTCTGGCAGATGGTCATTGATTGGTTGGCGTCAGGTGTAAACCCGGGTTCTGCGACATTGTTTATCCAGTCTCGTGTACCGGAACATGCCGAACTGCACCTTCTGCTTTCCATGATTACACCGCTGAGTTGGGTCGAACGCGTGCCAACCTACAAAGACCTGGTGGCAAAATCCAAAGACCGCGATCTTGGTACCTATGGCTTTCTCGGTTATCCCATCCTGCAAAGTGCGGATATCTTAATTTACCAGGCTGGCAATGTCCCCGTGGGTGCAGACCAGGTGCCTCATGTTGAAATGACCCGTGAGATCGCCCGCCGGTTTAATCATATCTATGGCAAGGAGCCTGGCTTTGAAGAAATGGCCAAGGCCGCGATTAAAAAGATGGGACGTAAGAACGCCAAGATGTATATGGAGCTACGTCGGGAATATATGGAGCAGGGTAATCGTGAGTCCCTGGAAAAAGCCCAGGCAATTGTTTCGGAACAACAAAATGTTTCCCTCGGTGATCGTGACCGGCTGTTTGGTTATCTCGACGGCGGTGGCAAAGTGATATTACCAGAGCCCCAGGCGTTGCTTACCGAAGTATCTATCATGCCGGGGCTGGATGGGCAGAAGATGTCCAAGTCCTACAACAACACCATCTCTTTGCGTGAAGATCCCACGTCCATCGAGAAAAAGATCAAGACCATGACAACGGATCCGGCGCGTGTGAAAAGAACAGACCCGGGTGATCCGGCGAAGTGTCCTGTTTTTTCTCTCCATGAGATTTATTCTGATGATGAGACAAGAGACTGGATCACCGAGGGATGCACAACTGCCGGCATCGGTTGTGTGGATTGCAAGAAGCCATTGGCCAACAAGATCCTTGAAGAATTACAGCCGATGCGCGAGCGGGCGAAGCAGTACGAGGATAATCCCGACCTGGTGAAAAGTATCGTCGCAGAGGGATGTGAAAAAGCACGAACGATCGCCAGGGCAACGCTGGAAGAAGTGCGTTCCGCCATGGGTCTCGATTACCGCTAGAGGGTTCATTCGCCTGGTGGCCACGAGACAGCATCCAGACAGTATAGAGACCTTATAAAGGTCAGTTCTTCAAACCGGAGATCGGTGTTAAATGGAAGAAAGAATAGAAGCGAGTAAGGCGACCGGGCAGGAGTCCGGTGCTAAACAGGGGGAAATGCCGTTTGCCGTCGTAGAAGGCAAGCCCATGACCCAGCTTCCACTCGACCTTTATATCCCACCCGATGCGTTGGAGGTGATTCTCGAGGCGTTCGAAGGACCCCTGGATCTGTTGTTGTATCTGATCAGGCGCCAGAACCTTGATATTCTTGAGATCAAAGTTGCCGAAATAACACGACAGTACATGGAATATATCGAACTGATGCAGGACATAAAGTTCGAACTCGCTGCTGAGTACCTGGTGATGGCTGCGGTGCTGGCTGAAATTAAGTCCCGTATGCTATTGCCCAGGCAGCCCGAGGGAGAAGAGGATGAGGCTGACCCAAGGGCAGAGTTGATTCGTCGACTGCAAGAATACGAACGGTTCAAGACTGCAGCACTGGACCTTGATGAAGTCCCCCGACGGAATCGTGATTATTGGGTCGCCGCTGCCGATGCGCCGGTCATGGATAAGGAAAAACCCCTGCCGGATGTTGAGTTGCAGGAAATGTTGATGGTGCTGGCAAAAGTACTAAAGCGTGCAGACAGCTACGGTAGCCACCATGTTGAGCTTGAGCCGTTATCAACCCGCGAACGGATGTCTCATATCCTGGAAAGTGTCTCCCAGGCGGGCGATCAGTTCATCCCCTTTGTGTCCCTGTTCAACCACCAGGAAGGCAAGGCGGGATTGATCGTCACTTTTCTCGCTATGATGGAGTTAATAAAAGAATCGCTAGTAGAAATAGTACAGACCGAACCCTTTGCGCCGATACACGTCAAAGCGAGAACCGGAAGTGAAGAACCCACCGTTAAATTTGATGAAGAGTTGTAGAAAAATAAATGACTGCTGAGATGAATGCCGAAGACGACGTTGTGGTGACAGGTCCGCCACTTAAACAGATTCTCGAAGGTGCGATATTGGCGGCGGATCAGCCTTTGAGTATTGACCAGATGATATCTCTGTTTGAAACTGATCAGCCAGCGCGGGCCGATATTCGGGAGGTGCTTGAGGAAATCGAAAAGGATTGTGAGGGTCGGGGTTTTGAACTGAAGAAGGTCGCCAGTGGTTATCGCTTCCAGGTTCGCCAGGATTATGGTGAATGGGTAGGGCGCCTCTGGGATGAGAGACCGCCGCGATATTCGCGCGCTTTACTTGAAACGCTTGCGCTTATTGCCTACAAGCAGCCTATTACACGGGGTGATATCGAAGAAATTCGTGGCGTTGCTGTTTCAACCAATATTATGCGATCTCTGCTAGAGCGTGAATGGGTAAGAGTCGTTGGCCATCGCGACGTGCCAGGTCGCCCTGCTATCTATGCCACAACGAAAACATTTCTGGACTATTTTAACCTATCCAGCCTTGATGAATTACCGACGCTTTCGGATATCAAAGACCTGGATAAAATGAATGAGGAACTCAACCTCGAAGAAGAAATTATCGAGGCTCGTTCTCTTGATCTTGATGAAAGTGATCAAGAAGATACTGCTGGCCTCGCTGACGAAGATCTGGACAAGGTCACCGAAAAAGTCAATGAGATTCAAGATAATATCCGCAACCTGTTTGTCACCGAAGAAGCGAGTGACAACGATGACCAGGATGAAGATGAAGGTGAAGATGAAGATGAAAGCACCAACCTGGAAGTGAATCCGAACCCTGAGGTCACGGACACAACAGGCGAAGATTCACCCAATACAGATTCACCGCCGACAGATACGGAACAACAATCTGAGGATTCTGATCGCGCAGTGCCAGACACTCAAGCACTTAATGCTCAAATCCCCCAGGACATTCTGAATGCCGCCTTTGCGGAGGAGCCTCAGCTGGGAAAAGAGCCTCAGCGTGAAGAAGAGCCTCAGCGCCAAGAGCAGCCTCAGCCCGAAGAAGA
>CAZAZB010000237.1:5024-6684 GCA_964489485.1 uncultured Pseudomonadales bacterium
TTATGCGAGACGAAAAACTACAAAAAGTACTCGCTGCACATGGCATTGGAAGTCGCCGTGGCATGGAAGAATGGATCAAAGCAGGCCGAATCAAGGTCAATGGTCGCGTGGCGACTATCGGTGATCGTGTTACCGATGAAGATCGTATTGCTGTGGATGGTCGTTATATCAGCCAACAGGCAACCCGTCATAAATCACTTATCTACAACAAGCCAACAGGTGAAATCTGTTCCAGAGACGATCCCGAGGGCAGACCCTCGGTATTTCAGAAGTTACCTAAACTTAAAGGCCAGCGCTGGATTTCGGTCGGACGTCTGGATTTCAACACCGCCGGACTCCTGCTCTTCACCACCGATGGTGAACTCGCCAACAAGCTCATGCACCCCTCCGCGCAGATTGAACGGGAATACGCGGTTCGTGTTCTCGGCAATGTCGATGATGAACAGTTACAAAACATGAAAGATGGTGTCATTTTGGAAGACGGCAAAGCAGCATTCTCGGATATCAAAAGAGGCCGCGATGAAAGCATCAGCGGTGAAGGTGCGAATCGCTGGTATTATGTCGTCCTAATGGAAGGACGAAACCGCGAAGTTCGGCGCTTGTGGGAATCCCAGGGGCTAACCGTCAGCCGATTAAAGCGCGTACGTTTTGGCAGCTTCTTCATTCCCTCCGCCGTCAAAGCAGGCCAGTTTCGTGAACTAAAACGCAAAGAATCCAAAGAACTCTACAAAATGGCCGACCTAAAACCCAGATAAGACCGTTGTAAAAATAGCCTTAGAGGCTCATCCAGCAAATGTTTTACCCTTCTCTTGTGCACTGTCCTCACCCATAAGATACAAATAGAGCCCCATCAAATCATCCGCTGTCTTCACTGATTCCGGGTTTTCACCCGGATAGGCAGCCGCCCTCATACCCGTACGTGTCCCGCCGGGATTCAGAATATTCACTCGAATTTTCGACGTATTCTCCAGCTCATCTGCCAATAATTTTGCGAAACCCTCCATCCCATACTTCGAGACAGAATAGGCGCCCCAATAAGCTCGCGGCGTTGCCCCCACCCCGGAGCTCGTAAAAACAACCGACGCCGACTCCGCCACCTGAAGCAGGGGCAACAACAAACGCGTCATCATCACCACAGAATGGAGGTTAACCTGCATCACCTTCGCCCACTGATTCAAATCACAATGCTCAACCGGCACCCGCTCCCCCAGAATTGCCGCATTGTGCAGCAAGCCATCCAGACGCCCATAATTCTTCTCAATCACCTCTGCCAGTTCCTGCATATCCCCCGCCGTCGCAATCGCCAAATCCATCGGCACAATCCCCGGCTCAGGACGCTTGCTGGCCATGATCTCGTCATAAACCGCCTCCAATTTGGAAGTTGTTCGACCCAGTAAAATGACAGTCGCCCCATGCGCCGCATAGGTCACCGCTGCCGTCTTGCCAATACCATCCCCCGCGCCTGTGACGAGAATAATGTTGTCTTCAAGAAGATCTGGTTTTGCGTTGTAGTTCATATATTTGTTTCACTTGGTAATAGGATCGTTCTGCGTATCGAATGCAGTGGTTGATATGTTGCTGGTCTAGTCGATGTGATCAAGGCGGCTCTTGCAGCAGACTCGAGGCCAGGACGGCCGAAAGTCAGGCCCCATGGATGGGT
>CAZAZB010000238.1:0-6683 GCA_964489485.1 uncultured Pseudomonadales bacterium
ACACCAAACTGAACGGCCATGGGTACAATCAATGGAATCATGATAACGAGCGCTGAAAAGATATCCAGCAAAGCGCCGAGGACCAATAGAACCAGGTTCAGCAGTATCAGGAAGGTAATTTTCGACGAGACATATTGCTGAATCCAGGCGAATAACAGCTGCGGGATTTCAGCATCAATCAGGTAGTTGGTGAACGCCAGCGATACACCGAGAATCAGTAGAATTCCCCCGACCATAATCATCGATTCCCGGATGACCCTGGGCAGTTGTGTATAGGGTACTTCTTTATGGATGAAGACTTCTATCAACAGTACATAAAAAGCAGTGACTGCAGCTGCCTCAGAGACAGCAAAGAACCCTGAGTAGATGCCACCGAGCACAATAAACGGCAGCGGAATCTCCCAGCGCATCGACCAGAGAGCAGACTTTGCCTCTTCTCGACTAAACTTACGCACTTCAATAGCTTGCCCACGGTTGGACCAGATGCTATATGCCGTTAGCAAAACGATCATCAGCAGTGCCGGTAGAATACCTGCAATAAATAATTCCTGAATGGTAAAGGGATTCGGCAAGTCCATTTGTTGCACGATGACACCATACAAAATGAGCGGAAGAGATGGCGCCAGTAGTAATCCCAGACTACCCGAGGTAGTCACCAACCCAAGACTGAATTTCTCTTTGTATCCTGCTTGAACCAGGGCAGGGAATAGCAAAGCGCCTACCGCAACAATGGTGACCCCCGATGCTCCCGTAAACGCTGTAAAAAAGGCACAGGTCACAAAGGCGACTATCGATAAACCACCCGGTAACCAACCAAGGAATATCTGTGTCAGGTTAACCAGGCGAGTGGAGAGTTTGCTTTCAGCAAGAATATATCCCGCGAAAGTGAATAGAGGCAATGCCAGTAACAAGGGTGTGTCCACCAGGCGGTAAACCTCGATGGTGATCACCATCAAGGGAATATCGGCATAGTAGAAGCCAGTCATTGCCGCTGCGAGTATGACCACAAACAACGGCGCACCTGCGATGGCGAGCAAGAATATGCTGATTGAAATGAGAATAGCCACTAGACCCTACCCAACAAGCCGAGCAAAGTACGGTGAACGAATCTCAACGAAATCACAGCGAAGCCGAAGGGGAGAATAGACTGGCAGACCCACACAGGCACAGAGGCAAATGCGATTGTCTGGTCTTCAAATTCCAACTGAATATACTGGAATGAGTGCCAGGCAACCGTTCCGCAGATAACCGCCGAGAAACCGCTGGTCAGGATTCGGAAGCTATGCTGCAGTCGTCGAGGTAGATAACGGGACAGCGCATCAATACTGATGTGGTTGTTTTCCCTGGTTGCCACCATGGCACCAAGCATCGCGACCCAGAGCACAAGAATACGCAAAAAGGATTCTGCCCAAAGGAATCCACTATCAAAAAAATTACGCAAAAATATCTGCAACACCGCCAGACCCAACATAGAAATCAACGCTGCGATCAATGCGGTATCTTCGAGCCGGTGAATTCCTATGACCCAGAGATTAGGTTTCGTTTCGGTCATCGGTGTGATTACTTACCGCTGGCTGCCTTCACTAATGGTGTCTGCTGACGAAATTCTTCCAACAACCCCTTGTACATATTGAGTGATTCTTTTGTGATTTGACCAGAATCTACCAATTCTCTTATGGATGCCTCGGCAAGCGCACGCCAGGCAGGCATGTCGGCAGCATCAGGTTCTGTGACCTCAATGCCCTGTGCGATCAGAGCATCATATCCTTTCTTATTGTCCTTTCTATTTTCTGCATCAATTTCATTGAATAGACTATTCATCGTCTTCTCGACGATCTCCTGATCAGATGCTGATAATTTCGAGAAGGCTTTCTTATCAATCGCCACCAGCGAATAGATATAGATGAGCGGCAGGTTCATCATATAGTCAACATGATTATGCCACTGCAGCGCCAGGGCGACGATAGGCGGCACGGCAACGGCATTGATCAGGCCCGTCTGTAGCCCTGTGAGAACATCTGTAATATTCAGGGGGATGGGACTAATACCAAAAGACTTAATAAGTTGTGCAGAAATTGGGTCACCCTTTGGTACCCATGCCTTCAGCTTTTTTAGATCATCGACACTCTTAACCGGGTCTTTGGACAACAGATAAGCAAAACCAGTTTCCGTCAGGGAAAATGTCATCAAGCCACCTTCACCCAGCCCATCATGTATGCGGCTATCCATCCGCTGGCGAACAAAATCGACTTCTTCAAAAGATCTGAACTGAAGGGGTAGATTGTAGATCTGTAAATCCGGATAGAAGCGCGTCAGCGAACCCGCCGCAAATCCGCCACCCTGAAGTTGGCCGATCTTCATTTTGCGCAGGACTGTGTAGTCATCCCCCTGTACACCGCCAGGATATATTTTAATCTTGACGCGACCCTCGGTTTTCTTGTCAATCTCCTTCACAGCGAGCCGCAGCTTTTTCATCCAGGACAGTCCATCCGGAGAAATGGTCGCTATCTTAAGCGTCTTCGCCTGTGATGCGGGGAATACCAATGCAAGAGACAGAAAGACAATGCCCAGTCGCCAGATCCTTGGCTGCCTGGTTGTACCTGTTGTTTTCATTCCTGGTCGCTTACTTAGTTGCATCTTCTGGATTCCCACATCAATTCCAATTAGTACGCTAATAGGTTACCGGCTTGCGTTAAAGCCTGGTCCAAATTCTGTTTTAGAAATAGTCGCTTGAACCTGCCAGCAATTCCTTCGCCCGTTCCTGGGCAATCTTGTTCGTCAAGGTCATTCCCTCAACAATGGGATCGGCATTAATAACTTCATTGAGCAATCGATCATGCAGTTCCTGATTGAACACAAGACGGGCGTATTGTTCTGCATAAATCACTTTGGTCATTAAATACTGGCTTGATGACAAGCTCAGTGCCTTTTCAAAGTGCTCCCTGCCCAATTCAGGATGACCTCCCATGGAAGGTGGGAAGATAGTTTCCAGACCGCCCATATACAAATGCGGACCGCCATTCTCCCATGTCTCATCGAGCACGATCACTCGCGCCATTAAATACTTAACCCTGGATAAATCTGCAATGGCATTCCAGTCATCACTATTCGCCTGAATCCAGCCTGCCCAGGCGACCGCAGAGGCATAGGCAACCGGAACATCGGCGATCACTAAACCATCCACCACACCTTTGAAAGCATCGAACTCAAGCCCGCGGAAATCGCACAATGCAGCCTTATGAAGGCAGGCAGCGCGAAGTGCATATCGAAGGGACTTGGAGGTAAGAAGCTTCGTCCTTTCACCTTCTGTAAAAATACTGAAGGAACCATTAAGTGACGCCGCCGCCAGTAGCAGATCACCGTTGTCCGGACTGCTACGCAGAAAACTATCGATGAGTAGCAGATAGGCTGGTAACCCCTCCTTGACCGTTTCAATGTCTTCACTGTTGAGAATCGTGTCTGATAGATCACTGGCCAGCTGGGAAGTGATACCAGACACAAGATTTGCGCAACCCGCAAGGCCTAGTGTCAGCACCAGAATGCCGGCTCTAAAGTGAACAAAGCCGTCACTCATTTTGTGTTTTACTCTTATCAAAAAAATGCTCTCTGTTTGTGGGGTCGATTGTACCTTAACCACCTCCGCTCCATCTACTTCCGCCCCGCCTGCATCTGCTCCACCGACCAACGGAACAACCACCCATCACACATCGAATAAAATCACATAGCGTACATCAGCTTGAATGGGGCCAGCGGATGAATCATTGAAAGCTCGCATCTCACCTTCCTTCCCTCGCTCGCTCACTCGCTGTTGGTTAGTTGCCGATTCTGACTATACTGTTACATCCGGGAAAACCATCACAAACCCAGTACCGCTTTCCAGCATTCTTACCTTTCACCGCTTTTCTGATGGCCATTGCCTTACCGCAAAGATCGCACTGCTTGACCGACTCGACAGGGTGCATTAACGGGGCCAGTTGTTCCTCAATCTCATCGACTGAAACATGATTCACCAGCGGAAAATGTAGTATAGGTCTTCCTAGCTGAACAAAAAGTGAATCAAGATAGTCTGCATATTGGCTGAAGGTCTGACCTGCTCCTTTGAGCTGAATGCCACAAAAGACATCAAGCTGGTCTCTACCACAAATCAAGTAAGAGATATTTTTACCTTTTAATTGGCCGTCGCCATCCTTCCCTTCTTTCAGGCGTACGAAATCCATGAGTGGCACATCGACGAAAATCCGATACCTCCCTCCAATGACCGACTCGAGGTTTTCATAGAAGTGTCTATGCACCTCATCAAAAACCTTCTCTTTTAACTGGAACAGGGCAATTTGGACTGATTTGTCTTGCGGTATATTTTTGAGTGCAGAATCAACAAGCTGAGATGTTCGAATATCAGCCGGTTCTGCTTCTCTTAAACGAGCAGGGGTATCATAATTCTCTGTCGCTTTAAAATCTTCAAATACGGAAAGATCAGCATCCCGAAATGCCTCGATTTCCCGCCTTCTCATCCATCGTAGTAGCAAGAAGAAGCCAAGGATTATACTGACGAATAAGGTAAACCCGAGCATCCTGTCAACTCTTACGCTTCTTACAGGGCGGCAATACTAAAATTTCTGGCATCCTCTGAGTTCTCAACTCCATTCTCTGCGTCGTTACGCTCTCTACTTTAACAAAGTGTGTATGATGATGTTTAGACGAGCATGTTCAGGCAAGACTAGCATCAACAGGGGGGAGAAAGACATGAGTGACCGGTTAGAGGGCAAGGTTGCCATTGTGACAGGCGCAGGGCAAACACCCGGCGAAACAATGGGTAATGGCCGCGCAACAGCACTCCTTTTTGCACGGGAAGGTGCACGCGTCCTGTTGGTAGATCGTCATTTGAATTCTGCTAAAGAAACGCTCGAACTTATCGACAAAGAAGGACTCGCTGGTACCGTTTTTGAGGCCGATGTAACGTCCGAGAAGGATTGCATTGCCATGGTGGGGGCTTGCATTAAGGAATATGGTCAAATTGACATTCTTCAGAACAATGTTGGCATTGGTTTTCGTGATGCCGGTATTACCCGACTCGAAGAGGAGGACTGGAACCTTATTATGGATGTTAATCTCAAGAGCATGTTTCTAACCTGCAAACATGCCGTTCCCCACATGCGGGAACGAGGCAAGGGTGTGATTATTAACATATCTTCCGTGGCCGCCATCGCCTCGACAGGTATGGTCGCCTACAAAACGTCCAAAGCCGGAGTCATGGCATTGACCCAGAACGCGGCCATGGCCAATGCACGATACGGCATTCGAGCTAACTGCATCTTACCGGGTCTAATGAATACGCCGATGGCCATTGAAGGATACAGCAGCTCCCTTGGCCAACCCAGGGAGAAGGTCGTGGCTGATCGAGACGCCAGAGTACCGCTGAATCAGAAAATGGGCACGGCCTGGGACGTTGCCTACGCCAGCTTGTTCCTGGCCAGCGAAGAGGCGAAATTTATTACAGGGGTCAATTTACCGGTGGATGGCGGTCAGAGCATTCGTATCGGATAATACTTTTGTGCAGGTCTCCTGCCGGACCGTTTGATCTACGCAAGCAGATGGAAATGCTCATTGAGCGTCACAACTGTTTTTTCACCTGAACTGGCAACCATAAACCGATTGATACTCGTGTAGTCCGGATTAAAGAACATACGCGGCTCAAAACCTATCACATGCGCTGTCCAGACATTAATCACTCCTCCGTGACAAGTGATAGCGACCCGCTTACCACGGTTTTCTGCCACGATCTCCTCGATGGTGGTGATAACGCCCTTACAGAACGCGGGGAAGTCTATATTTTCAACCCCGCCGCTCATGAGTTTCTGCCATCGCTCGTAATCGAGTTCTTTGAGTTCTTCCACCGGAATGTAGTGACCTGCATCACGGTCATATTCTGCCACACCGTCTCGAACTTCTATTTCCAGGCTCTTCATCTTTGCAAGAGGTTCGGCTGTTTGATAGGCCCGGTTCATCGGGCTTGAGTAAAGCCTGTCAATTTCAATCTCTTGTAGCCATCCAGCAACTTTTTGTGCCTGGAGATGCCCTCTTTCCGATAGAGGTGGATCAGCAGGCGCCCCATCTTCGTTGATGACTTTTTCCGGTAAACCGTGGCGAATAAGTATGAGTTCCATGGCTCTTCCTCTATTTGGTGATTCTATTCAGATCGCAACCGAACGACCGAGAGACTCTGGTTGGTATTGGAGTCAGCGACGAACATTAGATAGAAAGGTGAGATGAAAACAGGTGAGGTCGATAAACCCCGTGTTACAAATCAGATTGAAATTGGACGCAGTAAATAGAGGCTCAGCTCTTTAGGGTTAGGGGTTAGGGGTTAGGGCTCAATAGATTAGGGCTCAGCATATCAGAGCACAGTAAATCAGAGCCCTGCAAATCAGGTTGCTGCAATCGAGACGTTATAGATCCCTGCCTGTCGAGCAGAATCCATCACATGGATCATAATCTCGGTCGTGCTGTCAGGATGAGGCTGTACGACAACGGGTGCATCTGGATTCTCGGCATGTAGCCTCTCAATGTTCGCCCGGACAGAACGAAAATCGACATCACGGCCCCTGATCTTGATTCGATCGCGACTGGTCACCTGAATAACGATACTTTTCTTATCGGCATCCTTCACATTCTGGTTCTTGTCG
>CAZAZB010000239.1:0-6640 GCA_964489485.1 uncultured Pseudomonadales bacterium
TGTGTGTGAACCGATGCAATACGGGAAACTCTTTTTGGTGGGAGACGCAGCGCACATTGTTCCACCAACCGGTGCGAAAGGTCTGAACCTGGCAGCTTCCGATGTGGCCACGCTTTACAAGGTGTTGGTTCGGGTCTACAGGGAGCATGATAAAAGTTGTATTGACCAGTATTCCAGGATTGCACTTCGGCGTGTCTGGCATGGCGAACGCTTTTCCTGGTGGATGACGAATATGCTTCACAATCTTGAAGGGGTGGCGTCAGGCGATACCGCGGCTTCCACCTTTAATCGCTTTATGCAATCTGAGCTGGATTACTATCTGCATTCAGCGGCAGGTCAGAAAGTGATAGCGGAACAATATGTTGGATTGCCTTATGAGGAGCTGGTATGACGAAATCTAATAATGACGAAGTAACGAGTATGATTCCAACGACCGACATTGATCCTTACTCAGATGAATTTCTGACTGATCCTTATCCATACTTCGAGGAGATACGTTCTCTCGGGCCATTGGTGCGGCTAGAAAAGTACGACTGTCTGGTCACGGCCGATCATGCTGCTGTAACGGAAGCCCTAAAAAATCACGAGGTCTTTTGTTCATCTGCTGGTGTCGGGCTGACCAACTTTCACAAGGAAGAGCCATGGCGCCCACCGAGCCTGGTACTTGAAACGGACCCACCTGAACACACCCGTGCACGAATGGTACTGAACAAGGTTCTGAATCCTGCCGCCCTGCGGTCTTTGCGAGAGGACTTTGAAAGAGAAGCAGAAAGGATTGTCGATGAAGTGACGTCCGAACCATCATTTGATGCAGTGACTGAGCTGGCAGAAGTTTATCCCTTGAAGGTTTTTCCTGATGCGGTTGGCTTGCCTGATGAAGGCAGAGAGAATCTTCTACCTTATGGCAGTATGGTCTTCAATGCGCTTGGGCCGCGGAACCATCTATTTGAAGAGGCATTTAAAAATGCCCAGGCAGTACAGGAGTGGATTCTCTTTCACTGCAAGGAGGAGAACCTGGCGCCGGGCGGTTTTGGTGCGCAGATTCATCAGGCTGCAAGGGAAGGGGATGTCACAGAAGAAGAAGCCTGTTTGCTGGTGCGGTCTATTCTTTCCGCAGGAGTTGATACCACGGTGAACGCCATGGGCAGTGCCATCTTGTGCTTCGCCAGATTCCCGGAGCAATGGGAAGCGTTGCGACAAGATCCATCCCTTGCACGAAATGCATTTGAAGAAGTCATCCGTTTTGAAGGCACGGCACATTCGTTCTATCGCACCACAACCCGCAAGGTGAATATTGCCGGGATTGACGTTCAATCGGGTGAAAAGATATTGGTCTTGCTGGAAGGGGCGAACAGAGATCCGGCAAAATGGCCGGATGCAGACAAGTTTATTATCACCCGAAATTGCAGGGGGCATGTTGGCTTCGGTATGGGCATCCATACCTGCGTTGGCATGATGGTGGCGCGAATGGAAGGTGAACTACTTCTCAAGGCGCTTGCTGGTCGCGTGAAAACATTTACGTTAGCAGGGGAGCCTGTTCATCGCCTGAATAATTCACTTCGTGGTCTTGCGAGCCTGCCTGTTTCAATCAGCTGAACAAGCGAGCCGGTCTCTAAAGTCGTACCTTAACCTCGTTAAAACCCATGTTGAAAAGGGTAAAACTAAAAATATCTGCATATTGGTCTATCGACTTTGACACGGGTGTACCTGCGCCATGGCCGGCGCTGTTTTCAATACGAATAAACGTTGGATTAGGACCTGACTGCAATGCCTGAAGCGTTGCGGCAAATTTGAACGAATGTGCCGGGACGACCCTGTCATCATGGTCGGCTGTTGTGACAAGGGTTGCTGGATAGCTGCGGCCCTTCGTGACGTTATGCACGGGTGAGTATGCCTTCAAGTATTCAAACATTTCCTTGCTCTGCTCTGACGTACCGTAGTCGTATGCCCAACCGGCACCTGCAGTGAAGGTGTGGTAGCGCAACATATCCATGACGCCGACCGCTGGCAAGGCTACCTGCACTAAGTCAGGGCGTTGATTCATCACTGCCCCGACAAGCAGACCACCGTTGGATCCTCCTCTTATCGCCAATCTTTCCTTTCGGGTATATCGATTGTCAATCAGATATTCCGCTGCGGCGATAAAGTCATTAAAAACATTCTGCTTCTTCAATAAAATACCAGCGTCATGCCAGGACCTGCCGTATTCACCGCCGCCCCGAACATTGGGTACGGCGTAAATTCCACCCTGCTCCATCCAAACTGCCATGCCGATGCTAAATCCAGGCGTAAGGCTAACGTTGAAACCGCCATAGCCATAAAGGATGGTCGGGTTGCTTCCATCAAGCTTAAGATCTTTTCTATGGCTGATTATCATCGGAATGCGCGTCCCATCCTTGGAATGATAGAACACCTGCTTTGAAACATAGTTGTCGGCATCAAACCGGGTACCGGATTTTCGGTAAAGGCTAGAGACACCTTCGCTTACATCAGAACTGAATATCGAGGATGCGGTGATATAGTTCGTGAAGGAAAAATAGAGCAATGTGTCATTCTTTTTTCCTCCGAAGGAACTCACGCTGCCGGGACCAGGCAGCTCAATCTCTCTTATTTTTTTACCGGCATAGTCAAACTGAACAATACTCGACAATGCATCAATCATATATTCGGCGAATATAAACCCTCCGCCGACGGATACAGACAGGACGTTTTCAGTCTCTGGCACCAGGTCCACCCAATTCTCGGGTGCTGGATTACTTGCATCCACCCAAACTATTTTCTTGTTGGGCGCATCAAGATTAGTCACGAGGAGTAACTTGCTTCCTTTGTTGTCTAACACATAGGTGTCAGTATCAAAATTTCCCAACACTTCTACTAGAGGCGCATTGGCGACTGTTAAATCCTTGATGTATAAATCGTTTCCTGATGTAGAGTTTGCGCCCGTTATATGAAGGTATTTGTCATCCTCGGTCACATCACCGCTAATGTAACGATGCTTTTCGTTCGCGGTTCCACCATAAACAAGTTCGTCCTTGCTCTGCGCTTCACCCAATTTGTGATAATAAAGTTTATGCTGATCTGTCTTTGCGGAGAGTTTGCTCCCCTTTGGCTTATCGTAGCTTGAATAAAAAAAGCCACCACTTGATTTCCAGCTAATGCCGGAAAACTTAACATCGATTAGTGGCTCTTCGATGCTTTCTCTGGTGTCGGCATCAATGACAATGATTTTCCGCCAATCGCTACCGCCCTCCGAGATTGAATATGCAGCGATATTGCCGTCTTCTGAAAATGTAAGTTGTGCAAGGGACGTCGTGCCATCTTCACTAAATGAATTCGGGTCGAGGAAAATTTCAGGTTCTTTCTCCACGCCAATTCTAAATCGGTAAACAACATCTTGATCCTGGAGTCCATTATTCTTGTGAAAGTAGGTATATTCGCCCTCTACAAAAGGGGCGGAAACTTTCTCGTAGTTCCATAGTGATGTCAGACTTTCCTTGAGTTCTTTTCGATAAGGGATTTTTTCAAGGTAGTCAGAAGTCACCTTGTTTTGCCTCTTCACCCAATCTGCAGTTTCCTCGCTCAAATCATCTTCCAGCCAACGATAGGGGTCAGATATCTTTTCACCAAAATATTCGTCAACCTGATCCCCTTTTCGGCTGATCGGGTAAACAAAAGTATTTGAGACTGTTTCATTGATGTCGATGGTTGGTTTCTCCAATGGGGTTGAGTATTGAACACAGGCGCTAAGGCTGAGACTAATAATAGCGGCGGCGCACATTGTTGAATTCTTCATAGCCATGCAGGATATCAAGGGTAGACGGGCAAAATTCTACCACGCTAGGGTCACTGTTCCGCACTTACCTAAATATCAAGGGATTGCACCGTTGACGTGAGTTGGAATAATTGTTCATGTTTATTATCCAGTGAAGGATGTACCATTCAATGGTACAAATTACAGTGGTACAAAATTACTTTCCCCCTCACTCGTTGAGAAAAAAATAGAGGATGAACCCAATGCCAGGCTACCTGATCGCGAACTACAATATTACCAATATGGACGGATATCAGTCCTACATTGCTGCTGTTGGCGGCACCATAGTTGCCCATGGCGGCGAAATATTGGTTGCCGGTCCAGGGAGTGAAGTTATCGAGGGTGTGGCCGGAGCGGTTACCGTTGTGCTTAAGTTTGCATCGAAAGAAGCGCTTAGAAACTGGTACGAATCGGCGGAATATCAGGCGATTATCCACCACCGGACAGACAATACCGAAGGCACATTGGTGTTCGCTGACGAATTCGTGATGCCCGGATGACAACAAGATAAGAGTTTGTTTGTTCCCGGTATCAGACAAGCGGGTTTCGATTTCCTGAAGTGGCAGGTGTGAAATACCTATTCGAGTGCTACACGAACCCTGACCATGGAATGGTACCATCCGCTTCTAGATTTTCTATGGATTAATAAAAACAATCATGAGTGATCCAAGCTGGTATTCCATTCTGCCACCTATCATTGCCATTGTATTGGCTATCTGGAGCAAGCAGGTGATTCTGTCATTATTTGCTGGCATCTGGATGGGCTTCACTCTGCTCAATGGCTTTAATCCGCTCTCCGGGTTAACGCACGGTTTCGATGGCATCATCAATGTGTTTACAGACCCGGGAGATGCCCGCGTCATTGTTTTTACCTTGTTAATTGGATCCTTGATCGCGACGATAGAACATACCGGTGGTGTCCGTGGCTTTGTTCACTTCCTTGAAACCAGGCGTTGGGTGCACACAGGTGTGCGAGCGCAATTTCTTGCCTGGTTCGTTGGCATTGTTATTTTTGTAGAGTCCAATATTACCTTGCTGGTTGCTGGCTCGGTCAGCCGACCTCTTTTTGATCGCTATAAGGTATCGCGCGAAAAATTGGCATATCTGATCGATGCCACTTCTGCGCCGGTCTGCGCGATGATTCCTCTGAATGCCTGGGGTGCAGTCATCATCGGGTTGATCGCCTCCACTGGTGTCGAAAATCCTCTGCAAACCTTTATTGCTTCTATTCCCTATAATCTTTATGCCATTGTTGCGATTGTTCTAGCGGCATTTGTGATTGTTAAAAACTTCAATATTGGCCCTATGAAGGCTGCAGAGGCGCGAACCCAGGGCGGTCAGCTGCTCTGGCCAAATTCAGTACCACTTGTGGATACCAGTGATGAACTGGGGCATGAGGGCGAAGCCGAAGCGGACATTCCTTCAGCACTGTATATGACATTACCGATTCTCGTCATGGTGTTGATGATGCCTGTCGGACTCATGATCACAGGTGATGGAGATCTGATTCAGGGTTCAGGTTCGATTTCAATTCTGTGGGCGGTCAGTGGCGCCATCGCTTTTCTATGGACCATGCTATTAGTCAATGGCAAGAGTTCGGTCAGTGAACTGATGAGAATATTCATGACGGGTGCAGGGAATCTATTACCCATTGCCGCTATCCTCTTGTTCTCACTCGCGCTCGGTGATGTCGCGCGCCTTCTTGGAACTGGCAGCTATGTGGCCAGTGTTGTTGGGCCAACAGTTCCCGAGTTTTTATTGGCGCCTTTGTTGTTTATCTTGTCAGGTTTTATCGCTTTTTCAGTC
Organism: uncultured Pseudomonadales bacterium; assembly: GCA_964489485.1. GTDB lineage: Bacteria > Pseudomonadota > Gammaproteobacteria > Pseudomonadales > Azotimanducaceae. The sequence continues at coordinate 5,618 of CAZAZB010000239.1, forward strand.
GGCTCAAGCTGGGGAACTTTCGCCATTATGATCCCCATCGCAATTCCCATTGCTACGACGCTGGGTCTACCTGCTCCCCTGTTGTTGGGTGCCGCGATCTCCGGCGCAATTTTTGGTGACCATGCTTCACCGATCAGTGATACCACTGTCGTCGCCTCGATGGCCTCGGCCTGCGATCATATCGACCATGTTCGCACGCAATTACCTTATGCATTGCTGGCAGGCGCCATCGCGACATTTGGTTTCCTGATCCTTGGCGTTCTGGCATAGAAAAGAATACTAGGGAAGCTCTGATTAAGTTCGGCGGTCCGAACTTAATCAGAGGCTCCCTAGCTATGCGTGCGCAACGGCCTGGAGTGCCGCCACTCTGCTAACAGTGTTCTTAAGCTGCTGACAAACGCCAGCGGCTGGTCCAGAAAGAGATGGTGCTGCGCCTCGGGAATGCCAACGAAAGGCACAGACTCATCAAGCACCTTGAACATGAAATCTGCAATATCCTGGCTGAACAGATAGCTTTCTTCTCCGTAAATAACACCAACACGGCATTTTAAGTTTGCAAGGTCCTTGTGGGTCTCGGTGCCAAATTCAAATTTCTGGAAAAGGCTGTCATCAAACTTCCAGGTCCACCCGTCCTTGACTTTCATGAGGGAGTGTTTGCCGATGTAGTCAAGGATATAGCGATTATCACAATCCTGGGGCGGCATCAGGCGGAATCTGGCGTGGGCTGATTCGTAATCCTCGTAGATTCTTTTTGCCTTGATGGGTGAACGTTTGGGATCTCTCTCCCATTCAAAATCAGGCGGTCTTACAGCAGAATCTACAAGAACAACCCCGCCTAGCCGGCTCCTGTAGAGTAAGCCAGTTTTAAGTGTGATAAAGCCACCGAAGCTATGACCAACAATAATCGTATCATCACCAAAACCAGCGTGATCTGCGGCAGCATTGATTTCAGCGGCAAAGCCTTCAGGTGTGTACTTGTCGCGATGCCCGCTGTCCCCTGCGCCGGTCAGGTCTATGGCGAGT
>CAZAZB010000240.1:0-6616 GCA_964489485.1 uncultured Pseudomonadales bacterium
TGTACATCTCCGTTATAAATAAAGGAACCGCCACAGATCCAGTCGGCATTTTGACAGCCACTGGCAAACGGCCAACGACCGGTAACTGAATAGCCCCCCTCTACCTTGAACGCTTTTCCCAGGGGCGCTGTGACCCCAACCGTTAGTGTATCTGGCTTGCCGGCATATATTTCCCGTGCGAAGGTTTCTGGTAAAGATGCTGCAAGCAAACCCGTTGTCGCGCCGATCATGACATTCCAGCCAGCGGAGCCATCACCCATTGATACACGCCTCAACACGTCCAGAAAAACATTTGGGTGTACTTCCAGGCCACCATATCGTTCCGGCACCAGCATATTAAAGAACCCTGCACTAGCAAAACGATCTGCAATAACTGACGGCAGGCGACGTTCTGATTCGATCTGTCTGGCAAATTCCGGCAACTTCTCTGCCCAATCTGATGCTTGCTCAAGAAGTTTTGTGGCGACCTCTGCCGGGGAGTTGGATGTTGGAGTAGATGACGAGTTGATAACGGCAATGGCCTCGATTTCACAGTTGTTAGCCGATAATACCGACTTATGCCCATGCTGAATACACACATCAAAGCCATAAGCAGGCTAATTCTGTCATTCAACAAACATTTCAAGACAGGTTTTGCTTGATACCACGTAAGAGATTCATATAATGGCCCGACCAATTTGGTCAGACCATCATGGTCAGGCTGTTTTGGTCAGTCCATCAAATGCCAATCGGATACTACCACGAGGTTTAATGAGTCGCTCTAAAGCTGAGGAAATAACCCACATCCTGCGTGAAGAAATCCTGCGCGGCCAGTATCGCGCCGGTGAGCGCCTGCCATCAGAAAGAGACCTTTCTGCCCGATTCGATGCGAATCGAGGGGCTGTACGAGAAGCCATCAAGAAGCTGGAACAGCTCGGTATTGCAGAGGTAAAACCCGGGGGGGTCAGAATCGTACCCATCGAGGACGCTACCCTTGAAGTATTGGGATATTTAATGGATCTGGAAGAAATCCCAAATCCAACGCTGGTAGGCCAGCTATTTGAGGTGTTCGGCGCAATGATGTCTCTGTCTGCCAGATCTGCTGTTAAAAAAGCGACAGAGGATCAAATTGATGAAATGCGCCGCATCGTTAAAAGATTGATCGCATGTGTTGATACACAGGAAGACTACTACAACGGTTGGCGCGAGTTGGGTGAAATGTTTACCACTATTAACCAGAACCTGATTTTACGGCTGATCGGCAATGGTCTCAAAACGCAGTTTGTCGGTCGCCTGGAAAAAACGGGTATTCGTCCAAAAATAAATACCCAGCGAGATGTGGAATTCCTAACTCAGATTGAAGATGCAATGGCGCAGCGCAATCACCAGCAGGTGAGTCTGGCAATTGTCGGCCACTTTGGCCTATTAAGGCGTGGATTTGTGGAAGCACTGGAACAAGAACAATCTCCCACGACACGGAGCATCACCCATGCATAAACCAATAACGAAAGGCGTTATTACAATCGCGATTATTCTCTTCTCCGGTGTTATTGCTTATGTTCTAAATGCCACCGCCCCCAAACCGGAACAAATGGAACCAGAAGAAATTGCAACGGCCATCCGCGTGCTCAAAGTAAGAAAAGAAGAAATTCGCCTGGAGGTGCACTCCCAGGGGAGTGTCAGACCAAGAGTCGAAAGTGAGGTTATCCCGGAGGTCAGTGGACGCGTCAAATGGACTTCTCCAAATCTGGTTCCAGGAGGATTCTTCAAGAAAGACGAAATATTGCTGAGTATCGATGACAGTGATTATCGATCAACCGTCGCACTCAATCAGGCGAGCGTTACACGCGCCAAGGCAGAAGACGAATTTTCAAGATTCGAGCTCGACAGATTAATGGAACTGGTGAAGAACAAACTAACCAGCCAAACATCACTTGAGACGGCATTACGCTCCCAACGAATCGCAGAAGCCGCATTACTTGAGGCGAGAATATCTCTGGAGCAAGCACAGCGTGACCTGTGGCGCACACAGATCAGGGCACCTTACGATGGCCTTGTAAGGTCGAAAAAAGTAGACGTGGGTCAATTTATCAGCCGTGGACAATCTGTTGCCTCAATATACGCCAGCGACTCTGTGGAAGTACGCCTACCCGTCGCAGACCGACAGTTGGCCTATCTTGACTTACCGCTGGGATATCGCGGTGAGCTAGCTGATGATGCCGCGCCTGAGGTGATCCTCTCGACTAACTATGGTGGCCAACAATATGAATGGGTGGGCAAGCTCGTTAGAACCGAGGCTGAAATAGATTCCAAGAGCCGCATGGTTAACGCCGTTGTTCGGGTCGAGAACAAACAGCATAGCAGCCAGCCTCCTTTGCCTATTGGTCTTTTTGTTTCTGCAGCGATTAAGGGCCGCAGGGTCGATAACATCATTTCCCTGCCTCGCGCTGCGCTGCGAAATCAGGAACAGGTCCTGGTCGTGGATGCTGACAATAGGCTGAGATACAGACCCGTCAGTGTCATGCGATTCCAGAAAGAGAATGTCATTATCAGTGCCGGATTAAGCGACGGTGAAATCGTTAACATTTCGCCCATCCAAACAGTGATCGATGGTATGCGGGTCAGCCCGATATTCCCAGAGCAGAAATCCGAACAAACCGGGGATCTCTGAACATGCACAAGATAATCTCCTGGTTTGTTGACAACCCTGTCGCCGCCAACCTGATGATGTTGATTTTCCTTGCCGGAGGCGCAATCTCCCTGCTAACCATGCACAAAGAGGAATTCCCGAGCATTGAGCCGGGCATCGTGATGGTGCAGGTTCCCTACCTGGGTGCTGCCCCTGAGGAAGTCGAGCAGGCGGTGTGCATCCGTATCGAAGAAGCCATCGATGGGGTTGAGAATATCGACCGCATGCAATCAACGGCAAACGAGGGGATGTGTACCGTTATCCTTGAACTGGTCTCAAACGCGAACATCACCACGGCCCTGAATGACATCAAGGGAAGAGTCGATGCTATTCCCACATTTCCAGCGGAGACAGAAAAACCCATTGTGTCGTCATTGCAATTTCGGGGGCAGACAATATCTGTCATGTTATCCGGCAACACAGATGAAACGACTCTCAAGTTGATCGCAGACGAAATTAGAGATGATATTGCTTCACTGGAAGGGATATCGCAGGTGAACGTCAACTATGCCAGACCATGGGAAATTTCGATTGAAGTGAGCGAACAGGTTCTGCGTCAATACAACCTCACCATGAGTTCAATCGCCGATGCCATTCGCCGTTCCTCTCTTGATTTACCCGGCGGGTCTATCAAGACAGCGGGGGGTGAAGTACTCCTTCGTAGCAAAGGGCAGGCTTATCGAGGCTATGAGTATGAAGACATTGTCGTTGTAACCCGTCCTGATGGCACCAACTTGACCATTGGAGAAATTGCGACCGTTAAAGATGCCTTTGAAGAGGGTTATCTTCGTGCAAAGTTCGACGGTGAACGTGCCGTGATGGTCACAGTGTATCGTGTAGGGGATGAAGACACATTGACCTCCGCCGCCGCCGTACGCCAATACATGGTAGACAAACGTCCCTATCTCCCCAAGGGCATTGAGCTGAATATTTGGATTGACGAATCGGTTTCACTGAACAGACGAATCGCAGCACTCACTAAAAATGCCTGGGCTGGTCTCGCGCTCGTGTTACTCATACTAACCATGTTTCTAAGGTTTAAAGTCGCCGTCTGGGTCGCTGCGGGAATTCCCATTGCGATACTGGGTGCTATCTGGATGTTCCCCGTGGTTGGCATCAACATCAGTACCCTGACTGTACTCGCCTTCATTCTGGTGCTTGGCATTATCGTCGATGATGCCATCGTCATCGGGGAGCGTGTTTACAGCCACGAATCCGTTGACAGTAACCACCGCCAGGCAGCCATAGCCGGTGCAGAAGAGGTGATGGTACCCGTCGTTTTTGGTGTACTCACTACCATGGCGGCGTTCCTGCCCATCTTGCTGCTGGCAGGCAGGATGGGTGCCTTCTTTTCCATTATCGGTTGGGTCGTGGTCATTTGTCTGGTATTCAGCCTATTGGAATGTCTACTGGTGCTCCCTGCCCATCTTGCGCACAGAAAGACCGAGGGGTACCTCTTCAGCGAGACAGCCTTTGTTAAAAAGTGGATCAAGTTTCAGAGCTTTTTTGCCAATGGACTAGAATCATTCGCGTTTAATCAGTACAAGCCATTTCTGATTAGAACCCTTGAATGGCGTTGGGTTACCTGGGCAGTTGGTACGGCAGTTCTGGTCACCGCTATATCCCTGATCGCTTCAGGTCGAATCGTATTCCAGTTCTTTCCAGCCGTTGAGGGCGATCGTGTCTATGCCACACTCAACATGCCAGAGGGTATTAACGTTGAGATGACGGAAGCTGGCGCAAGGCAAATCGAACGCGCTGCACTGGTACTCAGAGATGAAATGGATATGGATTTGGGATATACCGGTGACGAACATGCCATCAAGCATATTTTTGCATCGATTGGTGTCAATGCGGCCCGCAGCAATGGTCCGCCAACACGTACCTCTGGTGGTAGTCATCTGGCAGAAGTCGTGATTGAACTCGTCCCCATGGAAGGAAGGATGGGTTGGAACGCGAGCCGTATTGCTGATCGATGGCGAACCCTGGCGGGATCTATTCCCGATGCCATCGAATTACAGTTCAATGCCAATACTTTTAGCGCTGGCGATCCAATCAGGCTGCAGTTACAGGGAAGGGATGTCAATGAACTGAGAGATGCAGCGCTTCATTTGAGACAGGAACTCGAGCGATATCCTGGCGTCCTCGATCTATCTGACTCATTCAGAGCAGGGAAACAAGAAATCAAACTGGATATTCTGCCAGAAGCAAAGTCCCTGGGGTTAACCCTCAACGACCTTGCCAGACAAGTCCGCCAGGCATTCTATGGTGAACAGGCGCAACGCATTCAGCGAGGCACAGACGATCTACGGGTCATGGTTCGCTACCCGGAGAGTGAACGAAGATCCGTCGGTAATCTGGAGGATATGCGTATCAGAACGGCCGACGGCACTGAGGTGCCATTTTCAAGTGTCGCCCGCGTCGAGTTCGGAACAGGATACTCATCGATTAAGAGGGAGGACAGACAACGAGTTGTTGATGTTCGCGGTGATGTTGATCGCTCCCTTGTCACGCCTGAGGAAGTCATCGCAGCAGTACAAAAAACTGTCTGCGAAAAGGGCAGTAGCTTTAACAACAGGAAAAACCGCTGCACCAACTCGCTTTTCCCAGGCGTAAAATACTCCAAAGGGGGTGAGGCCAAAGAACGAGACAAGGCCATGTCTGGTATCGTCAAGATAGTCCCGATTGCACTGATGATCATCTTTGCCCTACTGGCTATTCCACTGAAATCATACATACAGCCGCTGGTTATAATGAGCGTCATTCCATTCGGTGCTGTCGGCGCTATTCTCGGTCACTACATTATGGGATGGAATCTTGTGTTTTTCTCACTCCTGGGCATTATTGCCCTTTCTGGTGTGGTCGTTAATGGATCCCTCGTGCTGGTTGACTACATCAACCGGCAACGGCGTCAGGGAGTCTCCCTTTTCGAATCCGTTACCATGGCTGGCGTGGCAAGATTCCGGCCAATCGTCTTGACCTCGGTCACTACCTTCGTTGGGTTGGTACCCCTTATGGCGAACAAGGATCCAGAAACTTTCATGTTTGTGCCCATGGCAATATCACTGGCTTTTGGCGTGTTATTCGCCACAGTCATTACTCTATTTTTAGTCCCCAGTTTATATCTAATGATGGAAGATTGTCTTAAACTATTCGGACTGGACAAGGATGTTGACCCGGCACTGGTGGTTCGCCATGGCAGTACGGGTTAGTGACGAGTTAGCAAAGAAATGACCGATACTTTTACGATTATGACTGCAGATGGCGTGACAACCATTCACATGCAGAAAAAAGCTAGTCTTGAGGATGTTCGACAGGCATTCGACGAAATGTCACGCAACAATCCAAGCCATTTACGCCTTTGGTACCTTGAAGCTGGCTGGGATCTAACAACCGCTCAAATTAAGGAATTCGCAACCTATACCAAAGCAAATTCAGAGAACGAGATCAAAGTCGCCGTGGTGACCAACGAAGACCTCAGTTATGGACTAACAAGAATGTTTAATGTCTATCGAGAAGATGGCAAATTTAACCAGCAGAACTTCTTCTCTCTACCTGAAGCAATGGCATGGCTAAAACAGCAATAGACAACCAACCTGTAGAAGTCGCTGCAGTGTTCGATCAATTCCCGCCCAACCTGAAACAAAAACTAAAAGCACTGCGTGAGCTCATACTGAGCGCCGCCGCAGAAACTGACGGTGTTTCGCAACTGGAAGAAACACTCAAGTGGGGGGAACCGGGATATCTGACCAAAACTGGCAGCACGATTCGAATCGGCTGCGTTAAAGCGCAACCAGAACACTATGCTGTCTACTTCAACTGCAAAACAAACCTGATTGATACCTTCAAAGAATTGTATCCCGATACATTTACCTTCGCCGGTAACCGCGCAATCGTGTTGGCAGCCGATGAACCGGTTCCGGTAGCCGAACTAAAACATTGTTTCTC
>CAZAZB010000241.1:0-6610 GCA_964489485.1 uncultured Pseudomonadales bacterium
CGAAATTGACGGCAAGAAATATGCCACTTATGTTACCGATACGGTTGGGATTAAGCGCCGCGGTGAGCTTGTTAACTGTGTTTGTGTGGTGGAAAAACCTGGTTGGGAAGTCGAATCCTGGACGCAGAAGGGCGATCTGGACGAATTGCGACAAGATTTCATCGGCTGGGATAAAACCATTGTCTCACTCATCGATGCCATGGAGCCCGACAAATGTTTTAAGTGGGCACTGTTTGATCGTGAACCCATGCCTTCCTGGAGTCGAGGAAGTGTCGCGCTTCTGGGTGATGCCTGTCATCCGACCTTGCCATTTTTAGCCCAGGGTGCAGCCATGGCGATAGAAGATGCTGCAGTATTATCCGCCTGTGTTGAAGTGGAAGGTATTGATATTGGTTTGCGACAATACCAGGATCAAAGAATGTCCAGAACTGCACGAATTCAGAATACATCGCGGCGTAACGCCAAGATTTTTCACATGGGTGGTTTGGCAGCACGTGCGCGAAATCAGGCGGTGAATGTCGCAGCAAAAAATGTCCTGGATTGGGTTTATCGCTACGACCCACTAGCACCGATAGTTTGATCAGGGGTTCCCAAAACGATTGCGCGATAAACTAATCGGCGAGGAGTTGTTCAAGCTCTCGTTGCAGTCGGTCACATTCTGGCCGGGTTTCCCGGTAGATTTTTGATGCCTTTTGAAACTCCATCATTTTGACATCAAGAATGTCAGGTTCTATGTAGATGTCCGGTGCGTGATTTTCCATTTTCTGAACAGCGATGGATTTTTCTGCGATTTGAAAAGTGTTGAACAGAGCTTCTGCAAATGTCGGTAAGGGATTGTCCGAGGGAATACGTTTGCCCAATACATCCACGGCAATCACGATGTCACACTGCGCCCGAATCAGATCAAAAGGAATCGGATTCACGCAACCACCATCCACTAAAACCTTGTCCCCAATCGTTATGGGTTTGAATATTCCGGGTAAGCAAAAGCTGGCACGCATGGCAGGGATAATATCGCCAGAATGGAAGACCACTTCACTTCTATTCCAGAAATCTGCGGCGACGATTTGCATGGGTATGTTCAATTCTTCAATAGTCTCAACGGTGAGGAGACTTTCCACCTCGGATACCAGGGGGTCTACATGAAAGAGGTGGCTCCTGGTTAAATCCAGATTTAGGAATTCCAGCCAGCCAAAGGGTCTTTTCGCTTTCCATGCCGCTCTTAAGCTCTCAGGCATCGCAAGCAACGAATCAACGGCGAGCCGAATATCCTTCGCCGCGATGCCAGAGGCGTACAGTGTGCCGATGATTGCGCCAATACTGGTACCTGAAATGGCCGCCACTTTGATACCCATTTCATCAAGGGTTTCCAAAATGGCTATATGAGCGAGTCCTTTTGCGCCTCCTCCACCCAGTGCGATGCCAACAGTTTTAGTCATAATTCCTCGAGAGTTTCACAGTTGATATTCAATGTTCTGTTGCTAATGAATGATATTCACAGGATAGGTGCAAAGAGCCGAGAGACGGCTGCCGCCAACCGAAACCAGAGTGGTTTGGACTGGAAGGCATCTTCAGGCATTTTGACACATTTGGCGAAATCCTGATTGAGCATAGTCTCCATTTTCTGGATAAAATCGGGATTCACCACCAGGGCCGTAATTTCGAAGTTAAGGCGGAAAGAGCGATTGTCAAAGTTGGCAGTACCGACGCCGGCAAATCTATCATCGATCAACATGACTTTTTGATGGAGAAAGCCTTCTGTATATCGGTAAAAGTTAATACCGGCGCGATGGATATCATCGAAAATAGCATAGGTGGCGAATGCGATGGTGTGGTGGTCCGGGTTGTCGGGAATCATGATTCTGACGTCAACACCTCTGAGAACAGCCAGCTGTAGTGCAGAAATAATGCCCGCGTCTGGTACAAAATAGGGGCTGGCTATCCATAGACGGTCTTTTGCGAGGTTAATCGCTTGTAAGAACATCAGGTTTGCAGTTTCCAGAGAATCTGCGGGTCCACTCGGCACAATCAGAATTCCTGTGCAGCCACCCTTGGCCAGGTGTGGTTGCCAGCTGAGGTTTTGCAAGAGATCGTCCGTCGCCCAATGCCAATCCTCAATGAAGGAAAGCTGTAGTGCAATGGTCGCAGGCCCTTCTATTCGCAGATGGGTATCACGCCAGGGTCCGATGTCAGCATCCAGACCGAGATATTCATCGCCAAGATTATGTCCACCGATCCAGGAAGAAATGCCATCTACAACCATCACTTTCCGGTGGTTTCGAAAATTGACTTGAAAGCGGTTTGCGCGACCCTTTCGCGAATGAAAGGGGCAGACAGATACATTGGCAGTTCGTAGTTCATCAATCCATTCGGATGATAGTCGAAAGCTGCCAATCTCGTCGTAGAGAACACAAACTCTTATTCCCTCTTTGGCACGGGCGATGAGTCGATTCTTGAATCTCTGCCCGAGATCATCGTCCCGGATAATGTAAAACTGAACCAAAATATATTGCCTGGCAGTATCAATGCCAAGGAACATGCTCGCAAATGTCGCATCACCATCGATTAGAAGTTCAACATTGTTGCCACCACTGCCCGGTACTCTAGCGAGGTTTTGTGCGCCTAAAATCGAACCATCTGATATCCCCATGGAACTCGCTGTGCTAGTCACCTGGCTGTCTGTTGCGCTTAACAGCGAAGTGATATTTGCCAGCTCACTCTTGTGTGCGAGCACATACCCCTGGAAGCGGTTTCGTCCAAATATCCAGTAGCCTGGCAAGGCGATATAGGGGAATGTGATCAGGGAGATTCCCCAGGCGACAGCTCCTTGCGGTGTTCTTGATCGGATAACAGCATGCAGAGACGTCACAGCACCGATAAGGTGTATTGCAGATACGAAGATCACCACAATGGCCTGGTTCGGTAAAAATTCCAGAATGAGGATGTCCACTAGTCATTCATCCAATGTCTATGGTCGGGTAACATTCACTTCACCTGTACCCCTAGCAGGTGCTTTTTCAGCACCCTGCTAGTGCATGAGTAATCCTGGAATAGGCCCGACGCCTCCGAAAAAATGCGCGACCTCGGTACTGCCCGCGGCCTTGCCTTCATGTAGCGTGACACGATAGATCACATCGTTGGTCTGGTGGAAGCCAAGCGTTTCGTTGTCGTTAAAGTCCAGTAGTTGTGCCACCATCACTCTGCCGATCATGCCATGAGACACAATGGCAATACGCTCTTCTGGCCGCTCGACCAGTTCATCAAGAAAAGGCTTTGATCGTGCAATCATATCAGGGTAGTTCTCACAACCGGGGCCCCTAAAATTGAACCGGTCCGCTTCCAATGCCTGCCAGTCGTCTGGCCACTTATTTTTAACATCCTTATACAGGTGCCCGCTCCAGTCGCCGCAATCCCATTCCATAATGCGATCATCAAAGGTTGCCGGTAAGTTCAGGTACTCATTGATGATGGCTGCGGTTTGCCTCGTTCGGTCAAGGGGAGAGACAAACATGGCTTCGATGTTTTGTTCAGAAAGGAACTGTCCGTTGACATCTGCCTGCTCTCGGCCGGTTTCGTTTAGGTCGGAATTCCATTGGCCCTGCATGCGCGCAATAGCATTCCATTCAGTTTGTCCGTGTCGAATGAAATATAACTCTTTCAAGTAGGGTCTCGCTGTTGGGTTGATCGGTTAATGGGTAAAATTCGAGTTGAGAATGGTAGAATCTATTGTTTGTGAACGCGAGTCAAAAATTAGTCTATTTTAGCGAGAAGCTTGGTGGGTGGGGATTCGGAAAGTTGATGAAACGGTTGTTTAATATATTTGGTCATTCGATAGCCTGGGGGGCTGGAACGTTGCTCCTGCTGGTTGGCTGTGCGAGCGAACAGCCACATGTTGTGCTGGCACCGGAAAGCCCGGATCCCGTTGATTTTTCAGGTTCCTGGGAGCTCGATTATGAACTCAGTGAAGACCCGAATGACAAGTTGCGTTATCTTTATGAAATCACCCGCAGCCAGTACATGCAACAGGAAGCGGTTCGTCGAGACATCGCTAAATCGGGACGTACATCTTCCAGCGGTGTATATGCCGCCGGCATCAATGCCTTGCAGGGGGTCATCGGGCTGGGGAAGTTGGCGGAAAAGATTACCCGGTCGACTGTTTTGACGATCGACCAGTCATTGGAAGATGTGGTTGTTGGCAGACAGGGTGACTTTGCCCTGACCTGTGAATTTCTGGGTGAACGGCACACAGAAAATGCGCTCGGGCACGAATCTTGTGGTTGGCAGGGTGATCAACTCATTTTCAATGTCGCACTGCCAGAAGGATTGAATGTGAACCACAGGCTGGTCTTGTCTGATAATGGTCGACGTCTGAATATTGCAACGACGGTGAGTTCATCAGAGATCAGGCAACTGTTTACGCTGAATCGTGTGTTCATGCCTTATAAGCCAGGCAAGGGTGCCTATGAGTGTGAATACACACTGGCAAAGAAAAAGACCTGTAACCTCGGCACTGCGGAATAGTCGAGATGTTGGCAAAGAAGACGGGACGTTTAATCTATTTTCTAATCGCATCAATTTTGGTCGTTGTTCTCACCTCTTGTGCCAGCACCGCACCGCCACCTATTCCGCAGCAACGCGCCAAGACCATTGAGCTAATCAAAGCGCAGAGGGCAACGGATCAAGCGCTCAATGTCAGTGTGGTGGCTTTTGATTCTGGTATTGATCGTCAGGGTGAAAAAAAGAATCGGGTTTTTGCCCCGCTAAGAACCGCAGAGGCAAAATATTTGCCATTTGTGCTGCGTGAGACATTGGTTGAGGCCGGGCATTGGGGTGCAGTCAGAGTTGTGCCGCAACTTGATCCCACGGCTGAAATTCTGGTGTCTGCCGAAATCCTGATGTCCAATGGCATTGAACTACAATTGGCCGTTCGAGCCTGGGATAGCACGGGCAGGCAGTGGATCAATCGTATTTATACAGATCTCGCGATTGATCATGCTTACGACTATGACATAGACAGCAATGTGGAGCCTTTTCAGGATCTATTCAACGAGATAGCAAACGATCTATACATGGTGCGACAGGAGCAGTCAACAAAGGACCTGTCCAACATCCTGGATACCTCGATGCTACGATATGCTGTTGCCCTGTCGCCGAAAGCGTTCGGTGAGTTTCTTGAGATTAACGACGATGGATTGATTGAGATGTCAGGTCTCCCTGCAAGGGATGATGTGATGTATGTCAGGGCAAAATCGATTCGTGACAGTGAGTATGAGTTCATCGATATCATGGATGAACAGTTCGAGAACTTCTATAAGAAGATGCAACAAACCTATTCCTATTGGCGCCAATACAGTTACGAGCTCATCATCTACAACAATAAGATCGAGCAAGAGAGTGCGACAGGTGGTCGCCGCCGCAGAGGTAGCTGGTCAGATCTCGATGATGTCTATCGTGCCTACAAGGAATCGAAGATGAATGAGGATGAGCTACGTGAGCTTGCGTCATCGTTTGATTCGGAGATTACACCGACTGTGACTAAGCTTGAAGGTATCGTGGTGAAGCTAACGGGTTCGCTGGAATCTCAATATGGCGAATGGCGTAACTTGTTACAAAAAATATACGCCGAAGAAAGAGGCGTTGAATAAGCGGGCAGCCCTGGGGAGATAGGGATTCCGTGAGCATTGCATATCGTATCTTTACCAATACCAACACCAACACCAACATCAAAATGAAAATGGCGTTTCGATCCCTTTGTGGGCAGCTGTCAGAAGTTCCTGGTTTCCAGTGTGTGAAAAAAGCTTGATAATCTGATGGTAAGTCTCCAGCGCTTTTATCCGCTGGTTCTGTAAGTCCTCAAGCTGTGCTTTGGTTAGCAGAAACCAGGATTTTCCCCAGGACGGAAAATTTGTATTGACAGATTTGTGCTCAATGTTGCCGAAGGCGCTGATGGCGCCGTCAAGATTCTTTAATCCCAATTGTGCCCGCGTAATCCACAGTTGTACCAGGGTGATATCAAAGGGATCACGGTGGTATTGCTCGTCTGTTGCAATAAATAAGTTTGCTGCGTTGAGGGACAGTTGATGTTCTTCAAGGGATTCCAGCAGCGAAATGTACCTGAACTGAAAGCGTCTGTTCTCGGGATAGTGCGCCACCAGTTCTGCCAGAATGGAAAGCGCGATCTGTTGATCCTCGTCATCACCGTCGATGAGCAGATCGCTATATAGGAACTTGGCGACATCCTGGAAGTATTGACCATTTTCCGTGACATCCTTGATGTAAGGCAGGCTTTTGTTGGAGTTGCCAGTGGGTACGAACCACAGGAATCGGCTGAACGCTTTAACGAAGGGGGGTAAATTGTCTGCATAGTAGTAGGCAACACCCAGGTGCATTTTGGCATCTATCAAGGAAGGATTTAACTTTAAGGTTTTCTCTAGGCTGTCTATCGTATCCGAACCATTTTTACCCGCCCGGTAGTAGTTTCCTCTCAATGCATGAAGATAGGTCAGGGCGAAATGTGCCTGACCACAATAATAATAACCACGATAATCATCGGGGCTCCTCTTTATCTGTTCCTGGCAAAGGGCAAGAGCGGTGGCCGCGTCGTCTAAAA
>CAZAZB010000242.1:0-4467 GCA_964489485.1 uncultured Pseudomonadales bacterium
TTCTTGCCTGGCTTAAGTCAGATATCAAAGAAACGGGCAGAACGGCACGTGGTGTTTCTGCACTCCCCAATGGGAAGGAATACTATGCCTATCGATTGTCAATGATGACAACCCTGCCTCTTGGGGCAAAGGAAATTCATGAAACGGGGTTGGCTGAAGTTGCCCGTATCCGTGAGGAAATGAAAGCAATTATGCAACGCGTTTCATTCGAGGGCTCCCTTGAAGATTTTTTTGCGTTCACGCGTTCTGATGAACAATTTTATTTTCCCAATTCAGACGAAGGCAGGGCCGGATACCTGGCACTGGCGAATGAACATCTGGACCAAATGAAGGCAAAGCTTCCTGAATACTTCGGTATTCTGCCAAAGGCGGATCTTGAGGTTCGTCGGGTTGAGGCATATAGAGAACAGGCGGGTGCCGCAGCGCATTATATGCGAGGCACCAAAGACGGTTCTCGTCCAGGTGTCTTTTATGCACATCTCATCGATATGTCAGCCATGTCCAATTTCCGCCTTGAATCTCTCTCTTACCATGAAGGTCTGCCGGGCCATCACATGCAGATCTCTATTCAGCAGGAATTAGAGGGTATCCCGCGATTTCGTACTTATCATGGCTATACGGCGTTTAGTGAAGGCTGGGCCTTGTATGCGGAATATCTTGGCAAGGACATGGGTTTTTATGAGGATGCCTATGCTGATTTCGGCAGACTCTCCGGGGAAATGTGGCGTGCTATTCGGCTGGTGGTTGATACGGGTATACATGCGATGAACTGGACAGAGGAGGAGTCGATTACCTACGCCCTGGCTAATTCTCCAAGACCTGAATCTTCTGTGCGCTCTGAAATTCGACGCTATTTCAATAATCCGGCACAGGCCACAGCTTATAAAATAGGTATGTTGAAAATTCTGGAATTGCGCAGGCGGGCAAAAAAAGAACTGGGTGTCAAATTCGACTACAGAGGCTTTCACGACGCGGTGCTGGGCAGCGGTCCGCTGCCGCTACCTATTCTTGAGTCGCAGGTAGAAAAATGGAGTCGGGGTAAAGTGCCGGAGTAAAATATTCTACTCCGGCACTTTACCCCGACCCCATTTTTACCTGGTGGCAAGGTCAGACGGGATATCAAAGATCAGCTCCATTACAACCCTTCTATCAAAGAAGTTGTTTTCCAGCGATTCGTCCTTTTGCAAGGGTTGTGTCTCGCCGAATGCCCTGGTCTGAATCTGGCTCCTGGCAACGCCCCGGCCAACCAGAAACTTCTCAACATGATTAACGCGCTGTTGGGAAAGACGCTGATTGGCTTGTGGCAGTCCGCGACGATCGGCGAAGCCAGATAGCGTAATGCTCGCATCAGGATTACGAGACAACACTTTTGCAATCTTGATCAATTGCGACTGGTAATGCGGCTCGATGTCTGCTGATCCCGTTCGAAATTGAATGGGTACATCGGGTCGTTGAGCATCAATACTTTGCAACTCAATCATCTGGTCAAGATCCCGGGAAAGGTCTGCAATGGCCTGCTCAAGTAATACTTTTTCATCTTTTTGGCCATCCACTGCTGCTGTCAGCTCGGCTATTTTTTCATTTTTCACACGATTAGACCCAAACGCTTTGCCAATGATGCCACCACCAAGAATTGCGCCAACACCCGCACCGATTGGTCCAGCGATAGCGGCGCCCAGCACAAGACCGGAAACAGCGCCGCGATTTTCTTCCACCGATGCCGCTTCTCGCGCTAGACTTGGAACTGCCAGTCCGGTGAGCGCTATAGCGACGATAATATTTTTTACTTTCATTGTTGAATCCTCTGGTTAGTTGGTATTCACATTTCAAATGCGACAGGTGTATTAAGCGAAAGAATTCAGGCATCTTGGAGATGCCATAATGAAAATGTTCTGTCCAAATGTGGCAGAAATATGACACAAGGAATCGAGTAGACATATATGGCTTATCGAATCGCCATCATAGAAGACGACCCAAACTTGCGGGAAAATTACGTCGATGCCTTCTCGAATCAGGGCTACCAGGTGTCGGGTTACGAGAGCCGCATCGCCGCACAGGAGATCTTCCAGTCACGCCTGCCGGATCTCGCTATTATTGATATTGGCCTCGGTGATGAAATCGATGGTGGATTTGCGCTGTGTCTCTGGTTAAGACAGCGATCTGGAACACTTCCGATTATTTTTCTCACCGCCCGGGATAATGACTTTGATACTGTCAGCGGGCTGCGGATGGGTGCTGATGATTATCTTTCGAAAGATATTAGCCTGCCGCATCTCATGGCGCGCGTGGCTGCACTTTTTCGACGTATTGAAATGATGGCGATAACCCAGGATAAGGATGAAATAATTAGTGAGGGTGAGCTACAGCTAGATGTGCAACGCCTGAGCTGTACCTGGAAGAACCTTATTGTTGATTTAACGCTGACGGAATTCTGGATGCTTCATTCGCTGGTGCAGCGCGCCGGGCATGTGAAGAGTCGGGCGCAGTTAATGCAGGACTCCCAACTGGTCGTGGATGACGGCACCATTACCTCGCATATCAAGCGCCTGCGCAAAAAGTTTGTTGAGGTTGATGAGACATTCGATTGTATCGACACTGTCTATGGCTCCGGTTATCGCTGGAATACCGGTTTGTGAGCAGCCAGGGGAAAGCTTTTTCTGTTCGAGCCATACCCCTTCGCTGGCTGGTATTTTTGCCGGGTATTTCCTTGTTGATCCTTCCGGTATTCGGGTTTCTTGGGTTGGCGTCCTGGATCAATGAAGCGGAACAATTATTACAGTTGCAATTGCAGAGCCAGGCACACAAGAGTGCTAGCCTGTTACAGGAAAATGAATCTATTGTAGCCTTGCTTGAACAATCGTCCTTGCCCGAATTGCATCTGCAGAGTCTGCCTGTTGAAGGCGCTATGAAGCTCGATGGTCGACAGGGTGACTGGCCTGAACATGCATCCAGGATGTTCGGCATAGAACAATTGTTGGAGATTAACGCACCTTACACGCCAGATACTTTGGCCTATGATCTGAGCATTGGGGCCTCCAGGCGCTACCTCTATTTGTTCTACCAGGTTGTTGACGATCATGTGGTTTATCGTGAGTTCAACAATCCGAGCGTTCATCGAAATGATCACATCCGTATTGGTGTGGTTGATGCCGACGGAAACTATACGCGCTATACCATTGCGAATTTCCAACCCGGTAAAACCACCACCCATGTGATCGCTGAAAACGGGCGAGCACTACGTGAGAGCGAAAAGATCAACGGTGTGTGGCGAGCAACCGAAGCTGGTTACAATGTCGAAATTCGCATACCACGGGGTATGCTGAGCGAAAGATTTTCAACCACCGTGGTGGATATTGATGATCCGGACAAACGGGATATTCAATTTATCATGGGGTTGGCAGAGACCACATCTGCAGCGGCACTTGGCTGGATCGGCTTTCCAGATATGAACCTTAATCAGATAGTGGATGCTCTTCCAGTTTCTGGGTTAAGGCTCAGTGATATCAATGGGCGTATCGTCCTTGGAGAAAGTGTCGATTTTAATGTTGGCGTTAAGCCAAGTGTAGAAAGTGCAGGAAGATTGCCCCTCTCTTTTGATTATCAGAGATTCCGTGCAGTTGCACCGATTGTGTATCGTGGCAAGGAAATTGGTTCCATCAGTCTTGATGCGGATAACACAGAAATTATGACGCTTGCCAAACACCTACTACAGAGGGGTGCGATCTATACAGGTGTACTACTGGCCGGGAGCATCCTGCTTGGGCTGTTCGTTGGAAAAGTAATTTCTCTGAGGCTGGAAAAGCTTCATGCACGATTTGATGCTGTGATCACGTCAGCGGGGCGAATCGCTGAACAGTTACCCACGCCCGCTGCTGGCGATGCGATCAGTAAGCTCGACAGAGGCCTTGGCAGGCTGATCAATCGCGTTGGACAATACAATGAGTATCTGGAACAAATGGCCAGCCGGCTAAGCCACGAACTCAGAACGCCAATTTCAGTTGTTCGTTCATCGCTGGATAACCTGAACGAGGCTGGACTTTCTGAACACCAGCTTGTCTATGTGGAACGGGCATTCAATGGTGTTGACAGGCTTTCCACCATTCTTGTCAAAATGAGTGAAGCCAGACGATTGGAAGAAAGCCTGGATGAAGAGGAAGTGATCATCTTTGATCTTGCTGCGCTCGTTCGGGGGTGTGTTCAGGGTTATGAATCAGCCTATAAGGATCAGTCTTTTCAACTTAATATTGAAAGTGAGAAGGTTAAAATTACCGGCATCCCTGATTTGTTGGCGCAATTACTGGATAAACTGATTAGCAATGCTGTTGAGTTTTCAGAATCCGGTCAGCCAATTATTGTGCGTTTAACGAGCGATGGTAATGACGCGGTGCTACGGGTGATTAACGCCGGGGTGGAGCTACCGGCTGAAATGGAATTTCATTTATTTGATTCCCTGGTTTCCTCCCGCAG
>CAZAZB010000242.1:4567-6603 GCA_964489485.1 uncultured Pseudomonadales bacterium
GCAGTGCTGTTCGTGGTATTGCGCGTGATACTGCTGACGTCGTTGATCCCGGTCTAGAGACCCATGATGCCAGTCATTTGGGGCTTGGGCTCTATATTGCCCGGATTATTACGGACTTCCATGGCGGTACGATTCGAGCAGCTAATCGCGAAGATGTGAAAGGCGTTGTTGTGACAGTCGTCATCCCGATCATGAGAATTACCACGAAGTTATTGTAGTTGCTTTTTTAGATAGGTGTTCCTCGGCGATCAGGGAACACAGTGCTTAAGACAAGGATACTTTGTATGAGTCTTAGAATAGCTGAGACCTGGTTTGAACGTAAGAAGATCGATGATCAGATCACGCTCCTGTGGGAGCCCCATGTACACCCTTTTCTGCGATGTAATATCTGGCACATTCCCGGACGTGAGCGTGATCTGTTGATTGATACGGGCATGGGTGTCAGCAGCCTGCGTGATGCAGCGGTAGATTTGTTCCAGAAATCCTTATCGGTGGTCGTCACGCACACCCACATGGATCATTCCGGTGGTGCCCATGAATTCGATTCTTGCTTTGTTCATCCTGCTGAAGCAGAGAGCCTGCGCCTCGGTCGCGATGAATTACCGCTCGAAACCAAATACTGGCCTGACGAAGTCATTGAGGTGATGCGCGTGGATGGACCGGTTGGGGATTTTGTGATCGGTGCTTTGCCATCGGCTATGTTTGTCCCGGGCGATAATCATCTTGATCCCGTAGCATCGGTGAATCTGCTTGATGAAGGGGATATTGTTGATCTGGGTGATCGCGCTTTCGAAGTGCTTCATCTGCCGGGACATTCGCCGGGTAGTATCGGGCTATGGGAAGCAAAGACTGGCACCCTGTTCTCCGGTGATGCCATTTATGATGCGCAACTTCTGGATGAACTACCTGGTAGCGATAAAGCGGTTTACCGTAACACGATGAAACGACTGCTTGAACTACCCGTTAAGATTGTGCATGGCGGTCATGTGGGAAGTTTCGGGCGAGACCGGCTCAGGGAAATTGCAACCGCTTATCTGGACGGAGAGAAACTGGATTATTAGTCGCCTTTCTTTATCAGATTACTGAACAGGATAATGATCTGGTGATTCGCCAGGTGCTCTGTCCAGCTACTCAGTCCCGCTATTCAGTCCGCGTTAACCCGTGTACATTCCCCCATTCGGATAGAGAGTCGCACCGGTCGTATAACTGGACTCATCGCAAGCCATATACAATGCTGTGTTTGCCATCTCAATGAGTTTGCCAAAGCGTCCCATGGGCGTCATTCCAATCATCATTTGTATTCCTTCTTCGTCATCCTGCATGCTCTGGGTCATGGGTGTTTCGGTGTGTGCAATGGGAGCGGCGACCATCAGCCACGAAGAATTCTTACCCGGAAAGAGCGTCCCTTTAGTTTTCCTTGTTCCAGTTTTTCAAGCGCAGCCTTCACGACACTGCTTTTGATCGCGACAAAAGACCAGTTGTCATAAATATCAATCTTTCCAACCTGCGCGCCAGTAATATTGTTAGCTGATGTTGATTCATCTCTCGTTAGAGCACCCAGGATATCACCGGGGCGTACTTTCTGTTTTTTCCCACCGCCGATCTGAATCGTTGCCATGGTCGGGGAGTGGGGTTTCTGCTCCAGCGAAGCGAGTTCTGGTAGTTGCTTTACGGCCAGGGGCTGTTGGATGTACTCCTCTAACAGTTTGAACTTGTGCTTGTCGCCTCCGGTGAACAAGGTACAGGCGATGCCCGAACTCCCGGCGCGGCCGGTTCGACCGATGCGATGTATATGGACTTCCAGATCGCGCGCAATCTCGAAGTTGATCACCGCATCGAGTGCATCAATATCCAGTCCTCTGGCGGCGACATCCGTTGCCACCAATACGGAAACACTCTTGATGGCGAACTGAATCAGTGTCTGATCCCGATCTTTCTGGTCCAGATCTCCATGTAATGCAAGCGCACTGAAGCCGATTTGCCTGAGTTGATTGGCGACATCCCGGGTTTCCTTTCTGGTGTTGCAGAAGACCAGG
>CAZAZB010000243.1:0-3046 GCA_964489485.1 uncultured Pseudomonadales bacterium
GTAATCGTTTTCCGTAACACTGATCAGTAAAAAGGAAATAGTGCGCCGCAATGAAAGATCTCCTTATCGTTACCCTCGCCTACATGGTTGCCATTGCCGCCGCCCTTGTCTACTTCATGCTAACGTCGGAAACCTCCTTGCTCCTCAAGTTATTCATCGCAGATGTCATCGGAACAGCCGTCATTTTTGTGTTTAGCCTGACCTTCAAGAATTCCAGTTTTTACGACCCCTACTGGAGCGTGGCACCGATGGTACTGATATTTGGTTACTGGTCGGACCAGGACGGTGCTCTTCTTGCCCGCCAGCTATTGGTTGCACTGTTTTCCATCATCTGGGGCATTAGGCTGACATGGAATTGGGCCTATGGCTGGACCGGTTTATCACACGAAGACTGGCGCTACATCAACCTGAAGGAGCAGTCCGGTATCTTCTGGTGGCCACTTAGCTTCCTGGGTATCCATCTGTTCCCTACAATTGTCGTATTTCTGGGATGTCTGTCCCTGTACCCGTCGCTTTCCAATGGAACAAACAATCTTGGCTGGATTGATGCACTGGCATTTATTGTCATCTCTTCGGCTATCTGGCTGGAGACCAAGGCAGATCTTGAGCTCCATCAATTTCGTCGAAAGAGAGAAGATAAGCAGGAGTTTCTAACGACCGGTGTATGGGGCTGGTGTCGGCATCCAAATTACCTTGGTGAAATTGGATTCTGGATTGGGCTCTGTCTCTTTGCGTATGCAGCCCAGGGTAATACCGAAAACAACATTCTGGCGGGCCCTCTTGCCATGATCCTCCTCTTTCTTTTCGTGAGCATCCCAATGATTGATAAAAAACTCACTCAGGACAAACCAGGTTATGAAGAACATATTAAGACCTCGTTCGCACTCTTGCCCTTTTCGGCCGGACAGGCAAAATAAGCATACTTCAACAACCTAAAAACAACGTCTGCATCTACCCATGCAACAAGGAATGCAGCACCCTGTGGCGTGGAAAAAACTCGACCGACCTGTGCTGGACGCTGGCATGGCCAGGGGTAAATTTGGTATAAGCGTATTGAATGGAGCATGGCAAATACCCTATGAGCAATGACAAACCCCTGACCGGTCTTAAAATACTCGACTTTTCCGCCGTCTATGCCGGTCCGATATGTACCCGGCTACTCGCTGATTGTGGCGCAAATGTGATGAAAGTCGAGCCGCCAAATGGTGGTGATCTGACCCGCGGTCCAAAAGGTATGAGCCGCGTATTTGTTCACTTCAATACAGGAAAGCGCAGCATTTCCATTGACCTTAAACAACCAGAAGGGCAGGAACTGGCAAAAAAATTGGCACTTGAGGCCGATGTCATCATCGAAAATTTTCGACCGGGCGTCATGAAACGATTCGGCCTCGACTACGAATCAATCAAAGAGATTCATCCATCGGTTATCTACTGTTCAATCTCCGGTTTTGGCCAGTCGGGCCCTTTTGTGAATCGCGCTGCCTACGCGCCCATTGCGCATGCCGCCAGTGGATTTGATATGGCGCACACTCAATCACAAGAAGATCCGGCGGGGCGCCCGGCAGTCTGGAGCATCATGATCGGCGATATGCTCACGGGTTCCTATGCCTTCGGTGCAATCCAAACCGCCCTGTTGGGTCGGCACCAATCAGGAACAGGCGCATACGTCGATGTCACCATGATGGAGTCTATGATGACACTCATACCAGGTCAGATTCAGGCGGCCCAGGTTGACCGCGCTCCTGTTGCCGGTGGTTTTCACCCTATCAGCGTCAAAGATGGCTTTGTCATGATCTGCATTGTTTCAGAAAAAAACCTGCGCGAACTCAGCGACGCAATGGAGCGACCGGGCATTCTGGAAGACGAGAGGTTTGGACGATCACAGCGCTTCAAACACACCAGCGAGTTCATCGCAGAAATTGAATCCTGGTCCAGTCAGCTCAGCGCTGCAGAATGTGAATCACGGCTCAACCAATTTGGTGTGCCCTGCAGCGTTTACAATCGACCACATGATCTTTTTGATCACCCGCAGATGTTGGCAAGGGAAGCATTCACCGAACTGGAAGATGCAAAAGGTGTCTATTGGATACAAAATGCCCCTTTCAAATTCGCAGGTATCGATACTTCAACCTCAACCGAGGTGCCACTGCTGGGGGAACACACCGACGAGATTCTTGCAGAGATACTGCATTATGAACAAAAGGATGTCGTTCTGTTACGTGGGAAGGGTATTGTAAGCTAACGAATAGAGTAGGCGAAACCAGAAAGACAACGACAATGACACTGATTTATCAAATTACAGACACCCATATTCCCCACGAAAGCGATGCGACTGCCGCTAAAAACTTCGTCACGATCATGGACTATGTACTCGAGAACCCGGCAGACCTACTCGTCCTTTCGGGTGATTTGCCAAGGAAGGATGGGAACAAGGATATCTATCGCTGGATAAAATCCAACTTTCCAGCGGGACAAAAAACCTACGTTATTCCAGGCAACCACGATAATGCCGGCAATTTGTTCGAGGTTTTCGGAGAGGAAATTTGCGTCAACAAAGACTTTTTTCACACCCTGGCGCTGGATGAACTCGATGTGGTTTTTACCAACACAGGGTCTGGCCAATTTCCACCAGAGCAACTTGAACATCTTAATCATGTCAGACAAGGTTCCGTGCTGTTTACTCACTACCCGACCCGGAAAATATCCGATGGTTTTATGGATTCTACCTATCCTCTCGATTCGGTAAGTGAAGTAGATTCTGCTATATCGAAAAGTAAGATCCAGCATGTTTTCTGTGGCCACTTTCATACAGATCACAGTACCTGCGCTGCCTACGATCTACATGTAACGCCATCACCAGCCTTTGAGGTGAACCTTCATGACCCGGAAATTAATGTCACTTCGGCTAGAATTCCCATAAGGAAAATAGCGATAACTGACGCGAATCTAACCACAGAGGTGATTTACCTCGATTAGCTGTTTTAGTAGATTCAGCGATGAAAGGCCGACCTGGTATTTTCTTTGGCTGGGCATCTTGGAAAAGGAT
>CAZAZB010000243.1:3146-6578 GCA_964489485.1 uncultured Pseudomonadales bacterium
TCAGGAAGGTAAAACAACCGTCTTGTCGTCTTCAACGGTAACCGAATACTCGGGATTCAGCCCATAACTGACTTCACCGTCTTTTCGGTCCCGCAGAAGAAAGTCCATCAAGCAAATTTGCTCTAATCGATAGAATAATTCTCTATCCGGAATAAATGAAAATTTCTCCTGCATTGCTGTCATGGTGACTTCCTTTTCTTCCTCTATGTACTGCAGAATTTGAAGCTGTGTACCGGTTAATGTCTTGCGGGTTTCCCACCAGTTTTTTACCGGCGTTTTCTGCCCGCTTCCGGACATGGCCCCACCGCTCGCTGAGTTACCACCAAGAAGCCTACCCAATAGAAACCCAATGCAAACACCAGCTATCAACGCGATGCCTAACTCCATCATATTGTCCATTGAGACGCTCCTGGGTACAGTTACCTTTCACCCACTATGACTAAATACTGACCCGTTAGCAAAAATTACCTGGCATTGACAAGGAGCGCATCATTCACACAATTCTCCAGTCTGCCTGTCTGCAAATATTTCAGGGCAACAGTAATCCCTTTGGTGCGCATATCATAGAGGCTCTGAGGTGTATAAAAGGCAGAATGAGGTGTTATCAACAGCCGGTCACGAATCCATTCTTCACCCTGATGCCATGCCGCCACAAGAGGGCAGTCAAGGTTTGCAGGTTCCTCTGATAACACATCAACACCGGCGCCACCAATCTGGCCAGACTTCATTGCATCGTGAAGTGCGTCAAGATCAACCACCTCACCACGGGCGGCATTGATGAGAACGAGGCCCGGTTTTGCATGAGACAGGACATCTGCATTAATCATATTCGTGGTTTCGGATGTCAATGGCACATGCAGGCTGATGATGTCGGACTCTGCAAATATTTCCTCAATACTTTCCGCCCGCTTGATCCCCACCGACAAATCAGAGCCATTGGACTTGTAGGGATCATAAAATGTGACATCCATACCGAATGCCTTGCAGCGCAAAGCCATAGCAGTACCGATTCTACCCAGACCAATGATGCCTATTCTGGCAACAGATAATCTGAGTGCAAGAGGGTGATCCATAGGCTTCCAGCCATTCGGAGGATCCTGACGCAATCGATTGTCGTAACGATTGATACCTTTCATCAATCCCAATAGCAGGCCCATCGCATGATCGGCAACATCCTGCGTACCATAATCCGGTACATTACAGACGGGGATTCCCCGACGCCCATAGGCTTCCAGGTCGATATTATCGAAGCCAACTTTCGGCGTGACGAAGATCCTGCATCGTTCAATCTTGTCCAGACCGTCACCCGACAACGGATCTGCTGAACTGAGCATTGCATCGGCGTTTGCCCATTGCTCATCTGTCACATCCCTTGCCGATTTAACAAAAATACAATTGGCAGCATCTCCGGCCTTGTCCCGTTCAGCTTGATGATCATCCGGCCAACGCATGTAGGGCCACAAAAGATTAACTGTCATATTACTTCTTCTTTATTAAATTTATTAAGATAGATTTGTTCGGTTCTCTCGCATTCTATTGACTTCGGACGAACAGTGCCAGCCAGTCCCGGCTCTGGATCAAACAGTACGAATTGGTATCTTCTCGAACAGGGATTAAACTAACCACTGCTACTGGAAACTCATTGTCATACTTGACTTCGATGACGATCTTGAACTTAAACGGGCACAGGAATTGGCTCCATTAAAAAAGTAATCTTCCTAACATCGATTGCACTGCTGATTGCTGCCATTTTCTTATCGGTTTCACGGGCGCCTGCGCTGGACCAGAAAGCACGAATGGGATCGAGGACAGACATATCCTCCATTGCCTTCGACACCGTTTTTGATGTCAACCAGCAGCAACCCTATGTTGAACGTGTCCTGAAGAGCGCAACAAACTGGACCTACACAAACTGGAAGGGCATGACCTTCGGCATACTGTTCGGGGCCACTTTACTCTCATTACTCCGGCTCCTGCCGCTTTGGCGACTACCGGCAAACCCCTTCCTAGCGGCACTCCAGGGATTAATCGGCGGCGCTCCGCTCGGTGTTTGCGTCAACTGCGCAACCCCTATCGCCCAGGGACTACAGCGCGCTGGAATCAGGCTGGAAACCATGCTGGCAGTAATGACAGCAAGTCCCACGCTTAACCTAATCGTTATCACCATGATGTTATCGCTGTTTCCAGTGCAATTCGTCGCCATTAAGCTGGTAATTACGATCGTATTTATCGCTTTGCTTATTCCCTGCATCGTCTGGTTATGGACACGGTTTGACCTGGGACAGAACACAGCAATTCCTGATATAACTGTGGCGGCAGTCCCGCAATCCGGATTCCCACAGCCAGGCAGTGCACCATCAGAACAGAGCGACGATAGTTGGTCATCGGCCATCCGCGCATCTCTTCTTGAGTTGTTCAGCAACCTGATATTTATTTTACGGATTACACTCCCACTGATGCTGCTGGCGGGTCTGCTTGGAGCCATTCTGATAGAATCGGTATCCCTCGAGAGTATTGCCAATCTTCCATCGAAGCTGTCTTCTTATTTCCTAATAGCCGTGGTCGGAACTTTCCTGCCTGTCCCCATCGCCTTTGATGTCGTTATTACCTCGGTCTTGCTGAGTGTTGGCCTCGCACCCGGTTTAGCCATGACGCTCTTCTTCTCACTCTCCATATTCAGTATTTTTCCAGCCTTGATCATTGGCAGGGATATCTCCTGGAAGCTTTCTGCCTTGTTCGTATTTGTCGTTGTTCTGTTTTCGGTTTCCGCAGGGCTTATAACGGAAGAGGATCACAGGTTAAGGGTTATCTCTGAAGGCAACGAAATAACCGAAGGTCTTGCTCAACTGAATAACGATAAAGAGAAAGTTACCGATCCCACGAGGATATCTGGGGAACCTGAGGACAAACAGAAACAGACCGGCCTCGCCACTACGCTTGAAGTCGCCAGCAATCTTTGCGCCAGCACTTTCGATGATACTTTCACCTGCCTCAATGACCTGTTGGACAAAAACACATTTGGCGCTCCCGACAAACAGTTGTGCATTGAAATTGGTCAGCTAAATCCGGATCTGGCAACCCGGTGCCGGGAAAGAGCAAATCTAACATCGCAAAGCAAGGCAGCCATACGTGAGAATGACATCCAGCGTTGCACTGATTTCGATTGCAGAATGGCATATCTAACAGCAAATAGTCACAAACCGGATGCTCTATCACAGTGCAGCTTTGAACCTGATCCTGCTAAATCGCAGCTATGTCGAAAGATCGTGCTTCACAATCGGATAACCTACTTCCGCAGCGATGAAGCTTGTCATGTAGAACTGAACGACCAGGAACTGGCATTCTGTCTGGCGGAGGTTGAAGCAAGGATCGCGATGGAACAGATGGATATCGGACGCTGTCTTTCACTCTCGAATGGCAGCGCAAAACAGA
>CAZAZB010000244.1:0-6574 GCA_964489485.1 uncultured Pseudomonadales bacterium
GGTTGAGAAGGCAGCCTTGCGAGATGGATTGACTGCCCTTGAATATCTTGTCAATTTCTTCCAAAGGGCAGACTGGACATTGTGGCTTGCTCTGATGATTCCCTACTCTATCGTCTTCTTTTTGATTGATTCTCATGCCACATGGCGTGTCATTAAGTGGTTTAACACCAGTGAAATAAAATTCTCTGATGTGTTGCCAATTCGTGCCAGTGCCTACATCCTCTCTTTGATCAATGAACAAATTGGCAAGGGGGCGATGTCTATCTACTTGCTGCGACGGCACAAGGTGCCTGTCTGGAAAGCAATTTCAAGCATGATCCTTCTTGGTATTGTCGAGATATATCAGTTACTCATTTTTTCAGCGGTCGGCGTGTTTCTGTATCACGATCTGGTCGTTGCGGCATCGACGAAGCTACCACTCGCCACTATTCTTGGTTCTGTGTATGCCGTTGCTTTTGCCTACTTTCCGTTTCACATACTCTATTTCGATGGCAAAATTCTAAAAAATTCGACCTTTCGGAACAGGCAAATTTTCCACTCTCTTCGTCAAGCGAGAGTTTTGGACTACTTCTTGATTCTCTTGTGTAAAGCGCCCAATCTTCTTGGAGCGGTTATCGTTTACACCCTCGCTCTGGACCTCTTTAGTGTGAATGTTGGCATCGAACAGATGCTGGCATTCTTACCGGTCATTTTTATTGCTGCTGCTCTGCCATTGCCATTTCATGCGGGCGCATTGGTTCTATGGGTGGTTTTATTTCCGGACTTCCCGGAGGTTGGTGTCTTCTCGTTAGTCATGCACACATTCTTTGTCTCATTCAATGCGGTGATCGGGTTGTTGTTTCTGCCCAAGGCAAACAAGGAACTATTTATCGACGGGTCTACCTGAGTCCGCTGTTGTGATCAGCGAAACCAGCCTGTCGATCATGGATATGGCTGTTGTGATAACTAGTCCCCAGGCGATCCAGGGGATTGCAGCATCCGGGACTAACGCGATTTCGAGGGCAGACTGCATGACGGGTAGCCCTCCCATGAGGTAATAGCTAATGCCATTGTAGCGACCAAGGCTGCTGGTTCGCAGGGGTCGACCAGAGAGTGCACGTGAGTCAAATGTATATTGCAAGAAGGCGGCGACCACCAGTAAGGGTAGAAAGATCGGGATGATGCCGTGATTGGCCAGGGAAAGCAGTAGCAGCGTCACAAAAAAGGCATCGGCAGAATGGTCCAACAAACCACCGAGTACCGTGGTTTGATTTCTCTTTCGTGCAATGTAACCATCCGCCATGTCGCTGAAGACCGCGAGCCAAAGGATAATGGCCGCACCCACCCAGTGCTCTCGCCAGACCAGATAGGCGATGGCGATTGCCAGAAGATATCTGGAACAACTAAGTATGTTCGGCAGTGTCATTAAGAAAAGTCATTAAGAAAAGTCATTGGGGTGCGAATGTGTACAGATTAACGCCATGATAATCGTGAGATCATTCTCATGCCAGCGATTACGACTTGGCAATTAAACGCTTTGTTCTACCCAATCACTAGCAGGTTTCAATGAAAGTCTTGATTACAGGCGCAAACGGTCATCTTGGTATCCGTCTTGTGTCCAAACTATATCCGCAGCATCAAGTGGTCGCGGTGGTTCGATCAGAAAACGCGCGGCAAATGTTGGCGGGTGTTGGCTGTGAAACGCATGTTATTGACTACAGCGATAGTGATGCATTGAAACAACTACTGGCGGGGTGTGAATGTGCCATTCACCTTGTGGGTATCATCAAGGCGAGTAAAGCCAATTCTTATGAACATGCCCATGAGCGACCGTGTGAGGCACTGGTTGCTGCTGCCGAGGCATCCTGTCTTAAACATATCGTGAGCTTGAGTATTATTGGTAGTGATGCCGCATCCCCGAATGCATGCCTTGCATCTCGCGGGCGAGCAGAGAATATCCTTTTGGCAAGTTCAGTGCCTGTCACCCTAATCCGCGTGCCGATGGTCCTCGGCGAGGGAGATTTTGCATCTCGCGCACTGGGTAAAAAAGCAGCTTCAAGTTTCGTGATGAGTTTCCGCACAACCAGTCTTGAGCAACCAATCTACGCGGGAGATGTTGTTGATGCAATCGAGGCTGCGGTGAATAAGAAGATGGGCGCGGGTATTCTTGAGATTGCAGGACCAGAGTCTATCTCAAGGCAGGCATTGATCAAACGCGCAGCACGGGTGTCAGGGAATGACCCTGCCATCATTTCGATCCCTTTATTTATAGGGTTGATGCTTGGTTGGTTGTTGGAACGACTGCTTGCATCACCACCGGTGACTGCCGATATGATTGAACTGTTGGACCACGATGATCGGGTTGACGTCAGTTCAGCCGTGAATCAACTGGATATTCAACTCACCTCGCTGGATGATATGCTGGCGAAGGTTTTGCAAAATTGATGCTGAAAGCAAATTTTAACAAGGGATATAAATGATGGAAGTCATGTTGAAAGATACCGGGATGTGTGGGAACCGTTTGGAAAATCTCACAGAGCACATCAACAGAAACTACATTGATCCGGGCAAAATTGCAGGTTGCCAGATCCTGGTGTCCAGGCATGGTAGTCCAGCCTATTCAAGGTCTTTCGGCATGATGGACATAGAGAGTAAGAAGGCCATGGCAGAAGATGCGATTTTTCGCATCTACTCCATGAGTAAGCCCATGACATCCGTCGCACTGATGCAGCTTTTTGAGAAGGGTTATTTTCAGCTTAATGATCCTGTGTCACGGTTTATTCCTGCCTGGAAAGATCAGGAAGTTTATATTTCCGGTGAAGGTGACAATTTGCAAACCCGGAAGCCGGATAACCCAATGACATTTCGACATCTGTTAAGTCATAGCGGGGGATTGAGCTATGGCAATACAACTCATCCCGTGGATGAGGTTTACAAGACACAGAAAGTTAACCGGAGAACGGGCGAAACACTGGAAACCTTTGTTAATAAATTAGCGAAAGTCCCGCTCATGTATGATCCGGGCACAGCTTGGATGTATTCCTTATCTACGGACGTATGCGGTTATCTCGTCGAGGTTATTTCTGGAAAACCGTTCGATGTCTATCTGAAGGAAAACATATTTGAGCCACTGGGTATGGCGGACACTGCCTTTTTCGTCGATGGATCAAAAGCAGATCGTTTGACGTCTAATTACCAGCGCAATGCAGACAAGACGTTAGGTGTCTTCGATGCGGCGGCGAGAAGTACTTACCTGAAAGAGCCAACATTTTTTTCCGGTGGCGGCGGACTCACGAGTACCACGGCGGATTACTACAAATTTACGGAGATGCTGCGAATGGGTGGACAGCTTGGGGAGAGCAGAGTCCTCGGTCCGAGAACGTTACAACTGATGACACAGAATCATCTGCCGGACGGGAAGGATTTGACCCAGCTGGCAATCGGCAATTTCTCGGAAACGACCAACGAAGGTGTTGGCTTCGGGCTGGGCTTTGCCATGACGCTCGGTGAAGTTAAGACGGGTAGTCCTGGTGTTGGAGATTTCTACTGGGGTGGTGCTGCATCGACAATTTTTTGGGTTGATCCTGTCGATGATCTTGTTGTTATCTTTATGACGCAGTTGATGCCATCGGGCACTTTTAACTTCCGTGGGCAACTTAAAAATATCATCTACGCATCGATTACCGATTAACCGGTCCTTGTCCGGCAATGTAGATCACTGCGGCTAGATCCTTCGTAAGTGCCTGATTTTAATATCTAACATTTTTAACAGGTTGTATTATTTGACCAAAAACACCTATTTATCGACAGGAACTAGCTACCTGGCGATCAGGGTGTGTGTCGAGTTTCCATAATTGTGACGTCAAGGCGACCAGTGTGACCACGGCAAGCATCAGGGATGATGCAACCGAGAGGGCCATTGCGGGTCCCAGCCAGGTGACAAGATAGCCGCAGAAGATTGCGCCGATCGGACCAGAACCCATAAATGAAAATGAATAGAATGCCATCATTCGGGATCTTTGATCGGGTGGCGCCTGTTCCTGCATGATCGTTCGCGACATGGTCATGGCAATGCCGCCACAGAGTCCCCAGCAAAAAATTGATACCAGCAATGGATAGTAGCCTAGTCCCAGACCACCAGAACCCAGGGCGATTGCGCCGAGAGCCTGTGCCGTCAGGAGTGCACGTCCCTGGCGATGAACCTCGCCAAAACGTAGCAGCAGCATAATAGTAAGCACGAGGCCGAGTGCATTTGCAGCATTTAATCCCGAGAGTTCCTGTGCAGAGCCCTGATATAGTTCCCGCACAAGGATTGGCAAGGTCACCAGATAGGAGCCCATAAAAAACATACCCATCGCACAATTCTGGAGCACAACCATTCGCATAGCGGGGGAAGCGCGAACTGACCGGAAACCCTCAGTGATAGAAGATGTCACCTGGCGCGTGAGACTGACTGTTCTTGTGTCAGTTCGCGGCGTGGCATGAATATCGAGTCGGTAGAAGGCAATAGCGCCGGTTATCAACGCGCCAGCCTGGAGCATGAGAATCGCAATGGCGCCGAGGGTATCCGCAAACGATGCAGCAATAAATCCGAGCATTTGTACGCTGAATTGAACCAGACTTGCCTGAACGACTCTTCGCTGGATTGCGCCCTCCGCTACCTGGGCCAGCAGACCATCTCTGGCAGGTGTCACCACCGACTGTGCGCAACCCATCAGTACAGCGAACACCAATATGGTGGTGTAGTTGAAATGGTCTAGCAACATCATCACCGTTAGAAAGATAGGCGCAGTTGCGGCGCCTAACTGGCCGAAAAATGCGACGATGCGACCACCATACTGGTCAGCGAGACTGCCACCCAGGAGCATGAAAACGGTCGCCGGTGCAAGAAAGAACATTTGTGCAAAGCCAACCCGGTCCGGTGATTCATGCAGCATGATCGTCACCAGCCACGAGAAAATAACGGTCTGGATGCCATAGGCAAAGAACCAGGAGCCGGTGCCAACAAAATAGGTATGTAGGGGTTTCATCTATTTCACTTTGACCAGCGTTTCCTTCACAAAAAAGACAATAATGACCATCCCCAGCACACCAATAGCTGCCGTTACATTGAATGCCATTGAAAGCAGAAAGGTATTGGCGATATATCCCATTAACATGGGCCCGGCAAAAGACCCGGAGTCTCCCATTAACCGCCAGACGCCCAGAAATTCTCCTCTTTGATCAGGTGGTGCAAAGTCTGCGCCTAGCGTCATATTGATGCCGCTGCCCAGACCATTACCGAGGCCAATCACCAATGCCGCTACCACCAGGGTCGCAAACCCGGTGGTGAAGGGAATGAGAATCATACCAAGAGAGAGAAAGCCCAGACAGGAGAAAGCCGAATAGCGACGCCCCATGTTATCCAGCATGAAGCCGGCAAGTGGAAACATCGCCATATCCAGGGCGGCGGCGCTTCCCATAATGAGGCCAATGTCAGCAGCGTCCAGCCCTAGTGACTCACCCCAGAGAGGGATTAACAACTGGCGTCCCGCTCGAACCATGGTCAGCAATAATATGGCCATACCTGCGGTTGCGAAGATACGGCGCTGATTAAACAGAATATGTGGAACCAGCTTTAAGATGCCGGGTGTCTCTTCTTGATAGCCTTTTTTGTTTGTCGGCACAAATATGACCACCAGCAAAACCGCTATCGTGGCGACAATACCAACGCAGATGAAGACATATTCAAAACCGAAACTTACCGCAATGGTGCCACTGATGACGGGTCCTAGAAGGTTCCCGAATCGTTGTAGACCTGCCATGGTCGCGATGGCTTTTCCTCGATGGTGAACAGGAACGGCTTCACTAATGTGTGTCAGTCTCGCGATGAGCCAGCTTGCCATTGCGCCGCCAAAGAAGAAGGCGGCGAATGCAAGTCCGGTGGGGCTTGCTGCCTGGCTGGCAATGAAACCGGTGATAGCCATTAATCCAACAGCCGCCAGCATCGTATGCTTGTCACCCAGGCGTGCTGTGGCGACACCCGCTGGTACGTCCATCACCATATTGCCTAGCCCTCGAATCGAAAATACAACCGCGGCGACACCGGCATTCGCGCCCAGATCAAGTGCATATAAGGGAAGGATCAGCAGAATGCTCCCCTGGCACAGTGACATAAAGAAAGAGGGTAGATAGACAGAGAAGAGAAGCGATCGGTACATTTCCCAGGTGGACAGGGAAGCAGGGTCGATCTTCTTGGTACCAGACATTATGACAGCCGGAGTTAGGATCAAATGTTATATCGCGTATGCCAGTGGTTTACCACCGGTCGTCACGACGAAACGGCTGGGTGAGTACGCTTGTGGGAAAGCTCGTTTAAGAAGCTCGTTTAAGATGCTCGTTTAAAAAGTTTGTTGGATCAGGGTGACTATGCTGCTTTGCGGTCGTCGTCCTTTTGCACTTCTTCAGTTTCAATACTGGGGCTCTCGATAACGGTCTCGATAAGGGTCTCGATTTGGACAATATTGTTAGTATCTTCTTGAATAGGGTCAAGTTCCTGCCTTAGCATTTCTGCAAGGGTAGGGTCGATCGGGATGGATCTGATGGGGGTCGTGTT
>CAZAZB010000245.1:0-6514 GCA_964489485.1 uncultured Pseudomonadales bacterium
CATTCACAGGCAGCGTTTTAGGGTTGGACGTTTTAGGGTTGGACACCCAGCCCAACCATGCTAGTTTGTAAAAGGTTTTCCAGGAGGGATTATCGTGCAAGGACAGCAAGGATCGAAATATGGCATTGGAATAGAAAAGAAGTGGCAACAGATAGCTATTGTCGCATTCAGCATATCTTTAATGACCTTTCCCCAGGCTGCCGAGGCGAAAGAAATGGGTAGCTGGGGTACGCAGAAACCTAATGAGGAAATGGACAATCTCTGGTCGGATTTCCCTGAGGTGAAACCAGACTTGCACCCGGATTCATGGTCAGTCGATAGCCTGGCCAAATTCACGGGCGAGGAGATCATGCTGCGCAGTTCTAATAACGCCCTACTCCGTTGGATTTCCCCAGACCAGATACGCGAGTTGAACGCTGTCCGTAATGCGATCGAGATTGTCGCGGAACTTGAAGTTGACTTCTACATCACAACAGGCGATCAACCCAATGCGGCCGCAGGCAAACGCGAAGGAGTGAATTCCATGTTTGTCAACTTCGCCATGTTGGACCTGATTGAAAACGATCGCGATCTCTGGGCTTCATTGATTGGTCATGAGATCGCCCACCTCAAACTGGGCCATCTGGATGAACAGGCTAAACGAAGCATACCGATGGCAGTGATCAAGACAATATCGCAGGGGCTATTGGCTACGGATCCACTGTTAAGCACCGCAGGTGGTTTGTTAGTCGATGGCATCGGCATGAAATTTAGCCGGGATGCAGAACGGCAATCGGACTACATGGGTCTAATCTGGGCATTGGAAGCAGACTACGACCCATACGGCGCTGCAAGGTTGCACACGGAAATGTCGGGACACTCCGCTAATTTTTCAGTCCCCTTTTTCAGCTCACACCCAAGCAGTCCGGAAAGGATAAAAGACCTGACTGAACTGGCTGACCGGCTGAGTCGGTAGCAAGTACCAGGTAGCAAGTACCAGGTAGCAGGTACCTGATAGTATAAATATTGGCCTGTTGCCAGCGCCGCAATATCATCATTCAATAAAAGCAACGCCTTGTTCTCGCTAGAATCGGCCTGACTATGCTATGTTTCCGGCTTAAATTACGAGGCACCATGCTATGTCAGACGAAAAGCCAAAGAACAACCAGCCAGAGAAGCGACGACCCTATTCATCTTTGGTCGTCGATGGCGTAGAAAAAGCCGCGGCGCGCGCCATGCTACATGCCGTGGGTTTTAATGAAGCCGATTTTAAAAAGCCTCAGGTAGGCATTGCATCCACCTGGAGCAATCTTACGCCTTGCAATATGCACATAGATACACTGGCAGATTCCGCCGCGATAGGCGCACAAGATGGTGGCGCAAAAGCGATAACGTTCAACACCATTACTGTCTCGGACGGTATTTCCATGGGTTCACCTGGCATGCGCTATTCACTCGTTTCCCGCGAAGTGATCGCTGACTCTATTGAAACGGTTGTCGGCGCCCAGGGTTTTGACGGCTTTGTCGCCATTGGTGGTTGTGATAAAAACATGCCCGGCTGCGCTATTGCCATGGCACGAATGGATCGCCCCAGTGTTTTCGTCTATGGCGGGACAATCCAGTCAGGGAAGGAACGACGTGATATTGTTTCAGTCTTCGAAGCCGTCGGTAAACATGCGGCGGGTCACTTGTCTGAACTTGAACTGAAAGATATCGAGGCAACGTCCATCCCCGGACCCGGTTCCTGTGGCGGTATGTACACTGCAAATACAATGGCATCGGCCATCGAAGCCCTTGGCTTATCCCTACCCAATTCATCGGCTCAGGAAGCTATATCTGATAAAAAGAGACAAGATAGCCACGCCGCCGGTGAAGCGGTGGTACGATTAATTGAAGCTGACATCAAACCTTCCGACATACTCAGCAAAGAAGCATTCGACAATGCGATCACTCTGACGATTGCACTGGAGGGGTCCACCAATGCGGTGCTTCACCTATTGGCGATTGCCCACGCTGCGAAAATACCTCTGACCATTGATGACTTTTCCAGAATCGGTAAGCGGGTTCCTGTACTCGCTGACATGCGTCCTGCCGGTCAATACTCCATGAGCGAGTTGATCGAGATTGGCGGAATTCAGCCGTTGATGAAGATGCTGCTGGACGCCGGCCTGCTTCACGGTGATTGTCTCACTGTCACCGGTAAAACACTTGCCGAAAACCTGGAGAACATCGCTCCTTATCCTGCTGACCAAAAAGTTATCAGGCCATTTTCTGATCCCGTGAAGAAAGATAGCCATCTTGTTATATTGCGCGGGAATCTTGCACCAGAAGGTGCTGTCGCAAAGATAACAGGGCACGAGGGTCTTCATTTCGAGGGGATAGCAAGATGTTTCCACGGCGAAGAATCAGCCCTGGCCGCGATACTTGATGGCACAGTCTGCAAAGGGGATATCGTGGTGGTGCGCTATGAAGGGCCACGAGGTGGACCTGGCATGCGCGAAATGCTCTCCCCCACCAGCGCCATCAATGGCAGGAATCTCTCTAGTGATGTCGCACTGATTACCGATGGCAGATTTTCAGGTGGCTCTCATGGATTTGTTATCGGCCATATCACGCCCGAAGCTTTTGACGGTGGTCCAATTGCATTAATCCAGGATGGTGACACTATCACCATTGATGCAGAGGCAAATGTCATTACATTGAATATTGATGATGCTGAGATGGAAGCGCGTAAAAAGAACTGGGTCCAGCCAGAAGCCTATACTGATCGCGGCGTTTTGGCCAAGTATTCCAAACTCGTCAGTTCAGCCTCAAAAGGTGCTGTTACCGATTAGTCACCTGGTCACTGTCGCACAGTAACGCCTGCAACATTGACCCTGGCGAGGCGGTGTTCCAGTTCTAAATACGCAGGTCTTCTTATCTCTACATCGCCATGGCGTACCCTAAGGCTAATCGAGCCGGTTTCCGTGGTGTTGACCCGGTCTCCTGAAGAAGAATAGAGCGGACCACCGCCAGGCGCCTGATACTGACGTTTGGGGTCAAGATGTTCCACCCAGCCTTGCGCATTCTGGGGAGCGGTTGCAGGTAATCCCATTGCAATCCGGGTTGAACTTTTTTGTAACTCACCACGAACAACACGAATCGCCTGTTCGTAAGCAGCATTAACTTTTGTCATATTGGCCGTTTGGATGTAGCTACGGTAGGCAGGTATTGCCACAGCCGAAAGAATTCCAATGATTGCCACTGTTATCAACAGTTCAATCAGAGAGAACCCTCTGGCAGGTGCTTTCATTCGCTGGCTACTCCCGACCGTCATCCAATTCCTTCAGGGAAGATGCAAGCTCCTGGAGTGCGCCCATCACTTGTTTCAGCTCATCCTTCGGCCTGAGTGATCGACTATAATCGTAGTTGCCTTTTTTTAGTTGGTCGATAAAGGCTGTTATTCCAACGACAGGACCTGCGATACGGTGGCTGAGAATGAGAGCAAATACACTGGTTAAGACGATGTACAACGCAAACCCCCCAAGCGTGAACTGAACAGCCTGATTCATCAGTGCGTTGACCTGCATCTGAACATCAAACCCCATTGTCGGGCTAGCATTCATCAGCGCCTGAACGTCTAGCAATTTTCGGAAAGCGATAAAGATAATGCCCACAAAGAATACAACACCTGATACAGCGAAGTAGCCAAACAACTTTAATTGCAGGTCCGGAATAACCAACATGTTCTTTAACTTTCGGTTTTGTGCAGTCATTTCACACCGCTCCTCTGAATTTTACGTTGCTGGGAAACATTCGGATCATTTACATTGCGACTGAGCTCGTGGTTATCCTCTGGCAGACGGCTGGAGGTTCTACAATTCTAAAAAAAACTTGCCCTCCACTGTTTCTAACATCTAAGTTACCAACTGGCAACAAGATCAGAACAAGGCCTGGCTTTATCGGCACCCGCGTCAGGACAAGCCCCCGGACTTCGGCAAAGACCAGCCCCACATCATCGCTGCTGCACGTAAGGAAAAAGCACTGGCGATTCCCGCCCAGAGTGCAACGGGAGAGGGGATATGTAAGTACTGGCAGATGACATAAACCGTTCCACCGAGAAACGCTGCCGTGGCATAGATCTCGCCATGAAAAATAAGGGGCAGTTCATTGCAAACCACATCCCGCATCATGCCGCCAACGACCGCTGTGATGACGCCCATCATCACTGATATTAGAGGCGCTCCTGTCGCATCGAATCCCTTTGCTGTACCCAGTACACAGAAGACGGCCAGCCCCACGGCATCGAACCAGAGTATGAAACGTTCGCCCTTGTGAATCAGGTTCACAAATAGAAAAGTAAGAATCGCTGCGCTGAATGCAAGCCAGACATAAACAGGTTCATGGATCCAGAACACCGGCACATCCACAAGAAGATCCCGTATGGTGCCACCACCCACCGCCGTTATTAACGCAATGACAGTAAAGCCAAAAATGTCCATCTGTTTTCTGGCAGCCACCAACGCCCCACTGACAGCAAAAACAAATACGCCAGCCAGATCGAGCCAGGGAATAATGGTCAAATTCATGCAGGTGTGAGTAGAAAATGTCCGTGTGAAGCAGCAACAGGTCTGGACTTTTCTTCCTGCCATATCTCCGCACGAACATTAGCAACGCGTCTACCCTGCCGCGTCACGATGGCACGACCATAGGTCTCTACCGGTCTGCCAGACCTCAAGTAATCGACAGATATGTCTACAGTCTTGGGAAACCGTTCGCAGGAAGTGTCATACAACAATTGGATCACCGAGGTTAATTCAAGCAATGCGCCGATCACACCGCCATGTATTGCGGGCAAGTTTGTATTACCAACAAGTGATTCCTGAAACGGCAATATTGTTGTAATTTCATTGCCTTTTCGCTCGACATGAATACCCAAAAATTGCGCATAAGGGATATGTTCCAGAACTGCCTGCATATCCTGGGCCCGGCCTTCTTCTCTCAATTGTTCCAGTATTTTCACGCTACGACCTTCTCTCGTTTGGCGTTCCCGTCATGAATGTTGCAACCGAACTCGCCACCGGGTCCTGCATATCATCATGGTAGGCAAGAGCTCTGACAAAGGCGATGTTTCTCGTGATTTTATAACACTCAGCCATCACCATAAGATCTTCGTTAGGTGTTGCCGGTTTCATATAATCAATTCGAATATCAAGCGTTGCCATACTATTACCCTCGACCCACTCATCGCTCAGGCGCACACACCAGCCGGACGCATTGTCCAGCACAGCGGTAATGACACCGCCATGAATGACACCTGTATCTGGGTCACCAACAAGATGCCGGGCATAGGGTACTCTGACGTACAGTTTCCCATCTTTCTCGTCCACCATCTCGATACCCAGCGCCTGTCCGTGAGGCGGAAATTCTGCCTGCTGCTCGTTCTCTGGCTGACCGTTCATTGATTTGTCTATTGATTCATTGACTATTGATTCATTGACTATTGATTGATTGACTATTGATTGATCGCTCATTAAAGCTCGTGAACTTTTACTGGCAGATCAATGATGCCCTTAACAAAACTGGACCGCAGCCGTTTTGGATCACCAACCACTTCAATGAAACTGAACCGTTTCATGATTTCTTCCCAGAGAATGCGCAATTGCATCTCCGCCAGACGATTACCCATACAGCGATGAATGCCAAATCCAAACGAAAGATGATGCCGGGCCTTGGCTCGGTCGATAATAAACTCGCTCGCACGATCAATAACGTCCTCGTCCCGATTGCCAGAGACATACCACATCAGCACCTGGTCATCTTTCTTGATCTGTTTTCCGCGCAGCTCGAAGTCTGCTGTCGCCGTGCGGCGCATATACGGCAATGGTGTCTGCCAACGGATAATCTCGGCCACCATATTGGGGATGACGGAAACATCTTTGCGAAGCTTTTCGTATTCGCCTGGAAATTGGTTTAACGCCAGCACACCACCACTAATGGAATTTCTCGTCGTGTCATTACCACCGACTATTAGCAGGATTAAATTACCCAAAAACTCCATGGGCTCCATATCTTTCGTGTCTTTGCCGTGGGCAAGCATGGAAATCAGGTCAGAACCTGGCTCCTTGTTGACCCTCTCATTCCAGAGCCGTGTGAAATAGGTCAGACATTCCAGCAACTCTTCCCGGGCCTGCTCCGGTGAATCAACTATCCCTGTATCCGGGCCCGCGGTTGCTACATCTGACCAGCGTGTCAATTTTCTACGATCCTCAAAGGGGAAATCAAAAAGTGTGGCGAGCATTTGCGTCGTTAACTCGACAGAAACCAGATCCACCCAATTGAAGGTTTCACCCCGGGGAAGAGAATCAAGAATTTTACAAACACGTTCACGAATGGTTCCCTGTAACTTCGCCAGGTTCGTTGGCGCAACGACGCCGCTGACTGTGGCTCTTTGTAGATCGTGCTTTGGCGGGTCCATGGCGATAAACATGGATACATTCAGTTCTTCCGGATTAGGCTCCTTGCCTATAGGCTCTCCCAGACCTATACCATGGGC
>CAZAZB010000246.1:0-6446 GCA_964489485.1 uncultured Pseudomonadales bacterium
CAGGTGCTAGTGGGGGCAACCCCGTGGAGGTTCAAGTCCTCTCCTCGGCACCAACTTTTTTTCTGCCGCGGGCAGAAAATAAAGAGGATACTCCAACTGCAACGGCGGCAGACGTTTCCAGCGAAGCGAAACATCGAGAGCCCAACCCGTGGAGCCGGATCGCCGGCCGGTTAACTCCTCTCCCCGGCACCAACTGACAGAATCCCACATCCCTCTTACAAATGGGTACACATTTCGTGCCAATTTCTGCTTAAATACTGCTCTAAACAACAAGAATATACTTCAATGCACAACCTTCCAAGCCCACGCACAGCAACAGGACAAACGGGTTTCACTCTGATAGAACTCATGATCGTCGTCGCGATTATCGGCATCCTTGCGGCCGTTGCCCTACCTGCATATCAGGATTACATCAAGACAGCCAATATGAGCAAGGTCAGAGCGCATTTTGAGGAAGCTCGGCGCCTGGCTGATACGACTTTCGTCAAAGGCCATGTTCAGAATTCGCTCGGGCAACCCGTCACTGTACCCACCAGCGCGGCCGATTGGATATCAATCTTTAACATTGGTGGCAGCCTCGCACCCGGCGGCGGCAACGCCTTTAGCAGTGGCGCAGCAGTCGATGGTACGGGACAGGTCGGCGTTGCCGTTACCGGGAGTTTCCCTGGATCGCTTTCGGTGGTCATTGCAATGCCGGCATATGAAGAATTGAGCGCCTTATCGGTCACCATTACAGCGTCAAGTACCCTCTAGCACCTTCTTCGGCTCCGACTCTTCCGGTCTTATTCTTCAGTTCTTAACCGGTAAACAATTCCTTGAGAATCACGGTATCTCTCCGGTCGGGACCTGTCGATACAAAATCTATTTCGACATTGCAGGCGGACTCTATCCTGTCGAGATAGGCTCTCGCGGCACTCGGCAAATCTTCCAGTGACTGCACACCGATGGTCGATTCATCCCAACCAGGCATCTCCTCGTAGACAGGAACAGGGTTGTCAGAATCCGGGTTCTCATAATCGATACAGAGTGCCACCTTTTCAAGACCATCAAGCACATCTAACTTGGTGATACACAAGCCCGAAATGCTATTGATCTGGATAACGCGCTTCAGCGCAAATGCATCGAACCAACCACAGCGACGAGGTCTGCCGGTTGTGGCACCGAACTCTTTGCCTTTATCTGCCAAGTGGCTGCCAACAGCATCAAACAATTCTGTAGGGAAGGGGCCTGACCCAACCCGTGTGGTATAGGCTTTCGTGATTCCAAGAATGTAATCCAGATCGAGTGGGCCCATCCCGCAGCCGCTACCAATGGCACCAGCAGTGGTGTTAGACGAGGTAACAAAGGGGTAGGTACCCTGGTCAATATCCAGCAATGATCCTTGCGCACCCTCGAACAAGATATTGGCATTCTGATCTTTTAACTGAGCAAGTCGCTCTACGACATCTCCTACCATGGGTTTCAGTTCATCTATAAAGGCTAAAGAAGCATCCAGGTTTTCTTGCAGTGACACCTTCTTGGTATGGAAGTAGTTTTCCAGTACAAAATTGTGATAATCCATCACCTCTTCGAGTGATGACTGGAACTTATCTGCATCAAAAAGATCCCCGATTCGAAGCCCACGCCTTGCGACCTTGTCCTCATAGGCTGGTCCAATACCACGCCCTGTTGTTCCAATCTTCTGATTGCCGCGTACATTCTCACGCATCTTATCGAGCGCTACATGATGTGGAAGAATGACCGGGCATCCTGGGCTAATAAGCATGCGTTCCCGCACAGAAACACCTTTATCTTCAAGACCTCGCAGTTCTTCAAAAAAGTCAGGAATCGAAAAGACCACACCATTACCAATGAGACATTGAACGCTTTCTCTCAGGATGCCAGATGGAATTAAATGTAGAACCGTTTTCTCACCATTGACCACCAGGGTGTGGCCAGCATTATGCCCACCCTGGAAGCGAACGACGGCATTGGCTTTCTCGGTTAGGAGATCAACTATTTTACCTTTGCCTTCATCGCCCCAGTGGGTGCCGATTACCACAACATGTCTATTCATAGTGTCTCTACTCACGATCAATTTTATTCAGAATCCATGTGCCAGAATCATATTCCAATTCATAGTCAAACTCGTTACGCAAATCGCCAGATTCGACAACGATATAGCCTTCACTTCTTAGCGCCTGAATTTTTTGCCAACGGGAGTCATCTGTGGCGTCAGTAGATGCCCTGACAATCACCTGCTTAGCCGCTAATTCCAAAGCAGTGGTAATCGCAGGTAGATTGTGCAATACCACATCAAACCCGGTAGCACCTCTACGCCGACCAAAAACCTCTCCAATATGATCATAGCGACCACCCTTTGCCAACGCCTGCGCGGAGCCTGCGACATAGGCGGCAAAAACGATACCGGTGTGATAATTGTATCCACGCAGCTCGCTCAGATCACAATAAATATTCACCTCAGGAAAACGAGCAGCAAGCCTTTCTACCAACCATTCGAGATTCTCCAGACGACTGATAATTGTTGGATACTGAGCAAACAACACTTTACTTCTCGGCAAGACGGACGCGTCCCCGCAGAGCGATGGAAGCTGTCGAAGCAATTCTGCAACACTTGAATCTATCGGTTGCCCTGAAACGGATGGCTCGGAAACAGATTGCTCTGAAGCGGATTGCTCTGAAACGGGCGGCTCTGAAACGGATAGTTGCGAAACGAACTGGTCAATTTCGGCAAATGCTTTTCTTTGTACCATGGCAAAGAGCTCTTCTTGTAGCGGCGCCGAGAGTCTCGCAAGACCGACCAATTCCTGATAAATAGACACATCACCCAATTCAAGATGCAGCGACTGCACCTTAAGTACCTGAAGAGATTCCACCATCAGGCTGACAATTTCCAGATCAGCCTCACGATTAGACTCACCAAAGAGCTCTGCGCCGACCTTTACCGGTGTCCGGGATGCCAACATGTTGTCCGCCTGGCTATGCAATACAGTACCCGCGTAGCATAGGCGTGTGGCGCCATCACGATTAAGGACATGCGCATCCATGCGTGCAACTTGTGGCGTCAGGTCTGCTCTGATCCCCATGGTGCGCCCGGAAACCAGATCCGTTACTTTAAAAGTTTTGAGATCGAGGTCACGCCCGGTTCCCGTAAGAAGTGACTCGAGAAATTCCACCATTGGAGGAATAACGTATTGGTAGCCCCATGCGGCAAAGAGATCAAGTAGTCGTCGACGCACAAATTCCAGTTCTTTTGCCTGGGAGGGAAGTATGTCTTCAACACCGTCCGGTAATAACCAACGGTCCACATTACTCATGACGATACTCATGATTAAGTCCTCTAGTTGATCAGGTAAAGTAATGCTGTACCCGACAACATACTGACGAGACCAACAATCCGCATGGTTCGGTCATCGACCTCCGCTAACATCTGTACCATTTCTTTCCAGCGCGCGGGATAAAGAAAGGGAATAATCCCTTCTATGACCAGGACCAGGCTTAATGCAATTCCAAGTTCGTGCCACACGATGCCTAGCTCGAATCTCTTATACAATCTCGTAAACACCGCGACAGACGAATCGCGATTCCCGTGCATCTCTCTGGAAGCATGTTTTCTGATCCAAAAAAAGAAACCGGCGCAACAACGCCGGTTTGAATGATTTTAAATGGAATCCGGGCAGCTTACAAAGCCAAACGTACTATTTATTGAAAATGATACCCGCGCTATTCGAATTCACCGATGGCTATTTCGTGCTCTTCTTCATATAGCTGAAGAAGTCACTGTCGGGGTCAATCAACAGCACGTCACCCTTGTTCGAGAAGGTGCGCTGATAAGCCGACATACTCCGATAGAACTTGTAGAATTCCGCATCTTTTTGAAAGGCACTTGCATAAATTGCTGCCGCTTGTGCATCCCCCTCACCACGTAACTTTTCTGAATCCCGATATGCTTCTGCAAGAATTACCTCTTTTTGTTTT
Source organism: uncultured Pseudomonadales bacterium (assembly GCA_964489485.1). GTDB lineage: Bacteria > Pseudomonadota > Gammaproteobacteria > Pseudomonadales > Azotimanducaceae. The sequence goes on from CAZAZB010000246.1 coordinate 3,979, forward strand.
TCAGCATCTGCTCGAATACCAACCGCCAGTTCCTGACCCTTGGCACGATGTTCTCGTGCTTCAATGTCTCTTTCTGTGTTCATCCGGTCATAAACTGACTGGCTCACTTCGGCAGGCAGGTCAATTCTTTTCACCCGGACATCAACAACCTCAATTCCAAGCTCTTCATTGGCAACCTTATTCAGGTCTACGGTGAGATCTTTCATTAATTGGTCACGCTCGCCCGATACCACTTCATGCATGGTCCTTGAACTGATTTCGTTGCGCAGGCCGTTGTTAATTCTCTGTTTCAGCAGCTCCCTTGCTCGACGTTCATCGCCGGATGTCGCGGTATAGTATGTCTGCACATCATCGACCCGAAATTTAGCAAATGAGTCAACAATTAACGCCTTCTTTTCCAGTGTTAGATAGCGTTCTGCCGGGGCGTCTAGCGTAATCACCCTGCCGTCAAATTTCCTGACAACATTGATGAACGGTTTTTTGAAATGCAGCCCCGGTTCAATGTTGTCACGAATGACCTTGCCGAATTGCAGCAGTACAGCACGCTCCATCTCGGTGACAATAAACACTGAATTCATGCCCAAAATACCGGCTGCGATCAAGACAAACCCTATTACATATCCTCTGGTACTCATCGTCGGTTCCTCCTGGAATTTGCCGGTAGATTCACAGTGTTGTCAAAATTATTAGGTCTGATCGGTACGTTTGCACCATTCGATCTACTCTGCTGTGACTGCTCCATAAGCTTATCAAGTGGCAGATAAAGCAGGTTATTGCCACCTTTTACATCGATCATCACCTTGGTACTGTTGGACATCACGGCTTCCATCGTGTCGATATACATGCGATCACGTGTGACCTCCGGCGCTAGCTTATATTGCACATAAAGGTTGTTGAACCTGTCTGCCTCACCCACAGCCTGCGCAATCACCCGGCGCTGATAACCTTCCGCTTCTTCCAGATACTGTTGCGCCTCACCTCGCGCCTCCGGGATAACCTGATTGGCAAAAGCATCAGCTTCATTTCGCGCTTTAACTTCATCTTCCCGCGCTTTGATAACATCATCAAAGGCTGCTCTAACCGCATCGGGTGGTGCAGTCTCATCAATGTTTACCTGCGTCACCTGTATACCCGTTCCATAGGCATTCATGTACGTCTGGATCCGATCCTTAACTTCTATTGCTAGCGCGGCACGTCCTTCCGTCAGAACCTCATGCATCTCCGTGCTACCAACAACATGCCGGATAGCGCTTTCCGTTGCCTGATAGAGACTCTGATCCGGATTCCGAACCTGCACCTTATACGCCCTGACATCGCTTATAACGTACTGAACCGTCATGCGGACCTTTACGATGTTCTCGTCTTCGGTCAACATTTCCGAGTCGTTAGGTCTTGAGCGAACCTGTGTCACGTTCTCGATCAGCACTTGATCAATCAATGGCGGATTCCAATGCAAACCCGGCAATATAATCTCGTCCAACGCCTTTCCAAAACGAAGCACGACACCTCGTTCCTGTTGGTCAACGGTGTAAACACCGAACGCCCCGTAGATAAGAAGAATCGCGACCACACCAAATCCAATCATGTTGGCGCTTATCGTAGGCAGTGATCCACCGCCACCGGGAGATCCCGTTCCCTTTCCACGAAACATACCAGCGAGATTTTCCTGAAGTTTACGAAACGCTTCATCCAGATCCGGTGGACCTTGATCATCTCTATTACCCCAGGGATCCTTATCTCCCTGATTACTATCACCTGGCTCATTCCACGCCATTATTCACTCCAAATTACATTTCTACGGGGGAAAATACATTTTCCCATGATTGACTGTATTAGTCATATTGATCTGCATTGCGGGTCCAATGCCCACAACCTACCCGACACCATCCGTCTACATCTCTTGCCTCCAGAGGATTAAAAACCTCCTGCTAGAAGTGGCTAAACGCTTCTTTTCCCATCGAACTGGTCAGACGATCGAGATTACGCTGTTCGATTCTTAGATCTAGATTGATACTACCCTCTCCGGCTACTTCCTCTCGAACAACAGCCCCCATGGCAAAAAGCCGGGCTCGCAATCGACCTTGATTCGGTGCCAGTGTTACGGTGGTTTCGACAACATCCACAGCAAGCAGTTCGCCAAGACAACTGGTGAGAAGTTCCATGCCTTCTCCTTCAAGGGCAGATACCCAGACCCTGACAGGCCGGCCCATGCTGTCTCTCTCGACTGTCGGTGGCTTACCAATCAAATCTGACTTGTTATAAACCAACAGTTGGGGTACTCGTTCTGCATCGATTTCCTCCAGTACTTTATTCACTTCATCCATTCGCTCCTGGCGTTGTGGTGCAGCAGCGTCGACAATATGCAGGATCAAATTCGCCTCGGTCACTTCTTCCAGGGTTGCACGAAATGCGTCAACCAGTGTATGTGGAAGTTGCCTGATAAAACCCACCGTATCAGACAAAACGAC
>CAZAZB010000247.1:0-6430 GCA_964489485.1 uncultured Pseudomonadales bacterium
GTTGTAAGTTTTGTACCCACTCAAAATAGCTGACAATAACGCCACCCGCGTTAACCAGGATATCTGGCAGCACATCGATACCACGATCATTGAGTATTTGGTCTGCCTCCAGAGTGATGGGTCCATTGGCTGCTTCTAAAATCACCTTGGCCTGAATACGTGCGGCGTTTTCTTTATTGATTACACCACCCAAGGCAGCCGGGACTAGAAAGTCACAGGGCAACTCAAGTAAGGATTCAGGGGTGATTGATTCAGCTGCTGGAAAATTGGCGACACCCCCATGTGCCTCTTTGTGACTATAAACTTCTGCTATATCTAATCCTGATGGGTTGTAGATTGCTCCGGATGAGTCACTGATACCCACTATTTTCATTTCCAGGCGGGAAAGGATTCTTGCAACATGGTAGCCGACATTCCCGAAACCCTGAATGACCACGGATTTCCCCTGAAGGGAAAACCCCTTTTGGATGGAATACTCTTCCAACACGATAGTGACTCCTCTACCGGTTGCTTCAATTCGCCCGGCAGCGCCGCCTACAACCAGTGGCTTACCTGTAACAATCGCGGATGTATAACCGTATATTTTCGAATACTCATCCTGAATCCACGCCATTACCTGGCCGTTGGTCCCCACATCCGGTGCAGGGATGTCGATGCTTGGCCCGATATTTCTATGCATTTTCTGTACAAACTTTCTTGTCAGGGTCTCCAGCTGTCTCGCTGAAAGTTCCTTCGGATTACAGTCGATGCCACCTTTAGCACCACCCAATGGAATATCGACCAGCGCGGTTTTCAAAGACATCAGACAGGCAAGCCCGCGCACTTCTTCAATGTCAATATCAGGGTGATATCTTAGACCGCCTTTGTAGGGACCCCTGGCGTTATGGTGTTGCACTCGATAGGCATTGAAGACACTAACACTGCCATCGTCATGCCGTAGCGGGATCTCTACTTTTATTTCTCTACTTGGAATCAGTAACAACCTGAATACTGAATCATCGTAGCCAAGGTTTCGACAGGCCTTTTCAAGATAGACTTCATGCGTGCTTCTAGACTTTTTCACTGATAAGTTCCACGGAGACTAATTTTTCTTATGAATGTTAGTGTTCAGACTCGTAACGATACGCTTTGTTCCAAAGTAAAGATGAGATTTACTCTGGCCTGGACCTTGTTTGATGGTGGGTGACATCAATTAGAATTTCGATGGTGATTAAAATGCCAATCGCGAATAATGGATTACACAAATCATGCTAGTGTGTAATTTTGCGTCCTTGGCTTCCGGCGATATATCTCTGTTTCGCTGACTCCAGAGAATAAAAAAGTAGCGGTACCGCCACCAGAGTGAGAAACGTTCCTGCTATCAGCCCCCCGATCGCGACAAAGGCGAGTGGCGACAATCGTTCGATACCTACGGCCCATTCCATTGCTAGAGGCACCATGCCAACAGCTGATGACATAGCTGTCATCAATATTGGCCGGGTTCTTTTTTCTACTGATTCAAGTATTGCCTGGCGTAAGTTTTTACCATCGTTTAGAGCCCTCCTGGCGAAGTCAACCAACAGAATGCCATTGTTAACGACAATACCCATTAGCAGTATTAATCCCATTTGGGCTGGCATTGACATGAACTTCCCGCCGAGAATAATTCCAAACGCTGCACCGATAAGAGCGAGCGGCAAACAAGCCATAATAGCCACCGGATCGAGAAAAGATTTAAATGTAACGACCAGCATAAGGTAGAGCAGAATAAACCCTAGTGCGATTGCTCCAACCAGTCGTTCGAAGGACTCAGCCAGTTGTTTGTGTTCTCCTTCATAGCTCAGGCTATAGCCTCTTGGGAGCACGATATCGGCTAAAGCATCGCTTATCTCATCGTGTAACGAAGTGACTGCTACATTTTGCCGCCATGCAAGAATGTCTATCGTTGGTTCAAGATACTGGTGTGTTTCTGCGGTCGGTGCGACAAGAATGCCCGGTTCTGCCAGTGCTGAAAGCGGCACATAGTCGCCACTCTTGGCGAGAATATTGATGGCCCTGATGTCCTCCAGATTTGCGCGCTGATTTTTCTTCAAACGAACCCACACCGGAATTGAGTTTTCCCCGGCGACTCGTAGACTTCCGGCAGAAAGGCCACCCACTGCCACTGCGACCTGGGCAGCAACATCAGATGCCGTAAGGCCATACAACCGGGCAGTGGCAGGGTCCACATGCAAGGCAATATGTTCGGAATGGTTTTGCCAGCTCCGTTCCATTCCCGTCAGGCCTGGGACTTGTCGAAGCTGCTGCATCACTTTAACTGCAATGCTATCTAAAACTTCAGGATCTGGCCCCTTTATCATGACATCAACCGTCGCCCGGATTGAAGAGAGCGGTGTTGCGCCGAAGGTATAGACATTTGCAGAGATCAACCCCGGTATCCGTAGCAAGCGCTGCTGGATTGCACTGTTAATCTCGTTGTTGGTACGGTCCCGGTGAAATCGATCGACGATATTGAGCGTTACCTCCCCCTGTTGGAGCAATCGTGCCGCACCGAATGATTTTACACCAGGTTCCGAGCCGACTACGCTGGACATTGAGATCAACCAGCCTTCTTCCAGCTCACTACGAATGGCCTCCTCAACTTGACCCAGTAGTTGTTCCATTCGTTGGTCATCGCTATCCGCAGTCGCCTCAAATCGGATTTGAGAAATGCCAGTGTCCATGAGCGGCATAAGTTCTCGTCCTTGTAGGCGTAGTTGTGAAGCAGTGGTCGCAAATAAACCAAGGAATACAAGGAGAATAAGCATGCGGTGATTCAGGCCCCAATCTACAAGGCTGACGTACGCCTGCCTCATTGGGTCCATGATATGACGGGAAAACGGGTCCAGTAACCAGGCCAGTGGTTCCGTCGCATCCGGCTTTATAATGAGTGGTGCGAACAGGGGAATAATGGTGACTGACACCACAAGAGAAGCAAAAAGCGCAATAGACAGCGTAATACTGAGCGGTCGCAATACGGTTTCAACATAGCCGCCAATGAATATGATGGGTATGAGCACCAGAATTGTGCTGACTGTACCTGCTGCATCGGCGAGAAGAATTTCATCAAGCCCGCGAATGGCTGCGGTTCTTCCCTTCTCGCCAAGTTCTCGCATATGGCGTTCAATATTCTCCATGACGACCACCACGTCGTCTGCTAATAAGCCTACGGCGATGATGATGGCGGACAGGGTGACCATGTTAAATTCAAATCCTATCTGCCAGAGAATAGCGAACGTCAACAGGTAAGACAGGGGTAGTGATATTGCTAGAACCAATGCTGCGCGTGAATTACCCAGGAACAATAGAATGACAAATAGTGTCATTAGCACGGCATCCCGCAGTGAGTCGAGCATGTTGCTGACGGTTAAACCAATTATTCTCCCCTGGGTGTCGGCGATTTCGATGTTAAGATTTGGGAATTTTGCCCTTATTGTCCCCAGGTGCTTATCCACCGCATCGATGACAGGTTTGGTAAATCCTTTCTCAGACCGTAGTAGTGATATAGCGACCGCTGCTTGTCCATTGCCGTGATAAAGAGACGCTGGGTCTGCATTTCCCCATGCCACGCGTCCAAGATCGCTGATTCTTACATAGGTACCATTATTCAATGGCACTAGAATCTCGGCAATCTCAGCAGGTGATGTGGCGAGCGCTTGTGCAGTTAGCAAGAATCTATTGTCTCGTTGGTAGACAAGACCTGCCGGTTTTGAAATATTTGAACCCGATAGTGCCGCTATAACCTGTGAGATCGATAACTGGTGTGCCTGTAGTCGATCACGATCAAGGTCAACGGTAACTTGTCGAATCGGACCACCAAAGACCTCTGCATCTGCAATGCCAGGTAAATTCATCAAGGTATCGCGGAGCTGATTCTCTGCAACTCTGCGTACCTGGCCTAAATCAAGACCTGAATCCTTAGATGCTGTAATAGCCAACACCATTGCAGGGTGGGCGGCGTCTGTTATCTTGAATACCAGGGGCTCACGAATGTCCCCCGGCAGTTGCCCCCGCACCCTGGATAACTCGGTTGTCACTTTGTTCGCGGCTATGTCAATCTCATTGCCATACTCAAACTCTATTTGTACCGCAGCGACTTCATCCCGAGAAGTTGATGTGACGCGTCGCACGCCATCGATAGACGATAAGCGGACTTCGAGCGGATGAGTTACCTCGTTGGCGACATCTGCAGTCATTGCTCCTGGCCACTGGACGACGACTGAAATGACTGGCCGGTTAGTGTCAGGAAACAAATTAGTGGGAATTGAGTTGAATCCAATGATGCCAAGTAGCATGAATGCGAGTGTACCGGCAAGAATGACATGCGTTCGGGATGCCAGAGCACTGGCAAAGCTCATGATTTTTCCAGCCAGCTATTAAATAGTCGATCACCATCATGCAATTGCAGGAGCAGGCTGCTATGGGCTTTGACGATCCGGTCACCTTCGTCAATGTTCCCGTCAACAATGCAACGCTGGCTCCCACATAGTACTATTGTTACTCGAACCTGCTGAAGGTAGGGTTCATCCTCTCCGATGACTTTGAACACAACTCGCCCGGTTGATTGTTCACCCGGCCGTAACGACTCAATAGGTATACTCAGCCCCGGTCCTGCTTCAGCAGTGATGACGCGAGCAGAGATCGGCGCGCCGCTTGGTAAATTAAATGGTCTGGTCACAAGATCAATTTCAAAACTCCCCATGGACAATGCGTCAAGCGACGGGTTGATGCGAGTAATAAAGGTGTCCTGTGTCAGTTCCCCCATGGACAGTTGTACTTTTCCACCAGCCTTTATACTAGTGAGCGTCGACAAGGGTACCGGCACAATGACCCTGCCACCTTCAGTTGCCGTTAAGGTATAAACAGGCTTGCCAGGGAAAATCGTATCGCCAGGTTCTGCTGTACGGGAGGCTATCCGGGCGTCGATTGGGGCAAGAACCTTACCGTAGGATATTTTAATTTTCTGTGATTTGAGTTGTTGTTGCAATGATCTGACATTTGCCTGATTCGCACTATAAGTCGTTTGGTATTCCTCGACTGTGGAAATAGAAGTACCAGATTCTAGCAGCAGCTTTTGTTTTCGTTGTAACTCTGCAAGAGAATTTTGCTCTACTGCTTTTGCACTGAATAATTTTTCCTCGAGTGATTTGGCCATTGCTTCCAGTTCTCTCGTGTCTAATTGTAGAATCAGATCCCCTTTTTCGACTAACCCACCTTCTCTCGGACCCATCTTGAGAATTGTTCCACTGATTCTGGGGACAATTCTTACCTCACTCGAACTGAACACTTTTCCTAGCGACGGAAATCCCTTGCTTTCACTACCGAGGGTAACCAGATCAGTCTTTACTGCCCAGGGCGTAGCGGAGATTGTTGGGCTTTGTTCTATCTGCTTGAGGTTTGAATGAAGCACGGCTCCGGTTATCACCAGGACCAACAAAGGGGAGGCGTAGTATATGAAGATTTTTTTCATGTTTTATTAACGCTCTGGTATGAGTGTTGATGATATGTACCAGTTCTGGGCAAGATCAATGCGAAAATCGCGGATTACCGATAATTTGAATAGACGCTACCATAATAGGACCGATACCTGGAGATTCAATCGGTAGCTAACATATTTCCATTCTACGGACGTTAGGTGTTGGCGATTGGCAGGCGAAGATAATGGCTGGCATTGGAAAACACACTTTTTTGGACAGGCTGTTTTTGATTTCTGGTGTCGGTTCATTTGGATTGATTCCATGAACTTTAGCCCCTAGACTAAAAACCCTTACCCTGAATGGATTCCATCCCTATGGCCAACATATTACAGAAAACCAGTGATATTACTGCTGAATGGCTGACAACGGCTCTCCAGGAATCTGGCCTCATCAATTCTTCTGTCACGGGTGTCAAAATATCTCCTCTCGGTGCGGGTGTCGGCCTGATGGCAGAGCTGTGTCGCCTCACGGTGGAATATGAAGGGGAAGAATCGGCTCCGACCAGCATTATTGCGAAGTGTGCCGCGCAGAATGACAACATTCAGGTCGCAAAGATTCTGGACTTCTACAATAGAGAAACTAATTTCTACAACAAGATCGGTAGTGATTGCCATCTGCGTGTGCCGGAAAGCTATTTTGGTGCAGTCAATCAAGACACCTATGACTTCGTTCTTTTGTTGGAGGATTTAGGGGATGTATCACCACGTGATCAGATTGTCGGGGGATCTGCTGAAGAAGCGTTTGGAGCGATAGAAAGAATCGCGGCGATGCACGCCCATTGGTGGGGGAAAGTTGATAGTACTGCTGGCTCATGGATGTACGATTTTATGTCTTCTGAAGGAGCCGAAAAACTTCAGACTATGGTTTACAGCCCTGCTCAGGAAGCGGCCATTGAAAAATTCGAATCATTTTTTGATGATACAAGTAAAAAGACC
>CAZAZB010000248.1:0-6426 GCA_964489485.1 uncultured Pseudomonadales bacterium
ATCCATATTTAGCCAACCTGGAATGTTTAGAGAAACTTCCGGGTGGGCTTTTAAATCACTGACCCTGCCATCATCAAACTTCCCACTATAAATCGTGGCAAAACTATTAGTCTTGGTATAGTCCCGGGTCGATACAAAATAGAAATTTCCCGCCCTATCCATGGACGGCACACCATCGACCTGCGCACTATTGACCCCTTTAACCTCACCCATAAATTCAAAAGTTTCATCATTGATTCGTCGGCCATAAAAAATATCTTTGTCGGTTTTGGGGCTGTCATCCGTGTCGTTGTTAAAGAATAGATACTGCCCATCACCCGTGACAAAAGCTTCCATGACGCTCTGATCATAGCCACTAATAGTTACTCGTCTGGGGTTGATGAACCATGGCTTCATTCCTTTTTCTGCCGGCACTTCAAAGGCAGCAAAGGAGACCAATATTTTGTCCAATAACTGATTAGCGGCATCCAGGTTCCCACCTTCAGCCAGAATCTTTACTTTTTTCATCCTGGGGATGATTTTGGAGACATCATCGCCAGTTGCCAGATGCTCTCTTAGCTTGTTCATGGCGATGGCTGCCTTGTCCTGAATCACTTTCGGCTCTACGTTCGACACAGCCAGTACAGATGTGGTCAGGGAAACACTGGCCAAACATAACAACACACTCAATCCACGATAAAACGCCATACTCAAAAACACTCACTATGTCATAGCCATTTTCTTAACCTTCTACATCAACGTAAACTACCTATTTACGGTCTACAATCGACATAGAGTTCACCGCGCATCCACTAAATCCAGCTGGAGTTACAATTACATCATTCAAACACATTTCTGTTTCTGCTGTATCACCGCATATCGGGGCAATGATTTCCGGCATTGATTCTGATTTGAGTTTACATACAGGTGAACTCGAGGAAGAGATCATCGCGGAGATCCAGCGGGCGCTCACGACTCACCTGGTCGTCTTTTTTAGACAGCAAACCCTGGAGCCAAAACAACTCCTGCAACTCGCCCGATGTTTTGGTGTCCCTGTCCCCTATCCATTTGTAGATGGCATTCCCGGATATCCAGAAATCGTCGAGGTATTGAAACTGCCTGATGAAAAAGAGAACTTTGGTGGCGTCTGGCACTCGGACACCGCCTATCTTGAGGCACCGGCGATGGGTGCTTTGCTATACGCGCAAGAATTGCCTCCTATCGGAGGTGACACTTTGTTTGCAAACATGTATTGCGCCTATGAGCGGCTTTCGCCGGGTATGCAATCCTTTCTCGGCTCGCTTAATGCTGTTTTTGATGCCGACAAATCGGAAATCAGCGAGACTCGAATCAACAGAGTCAGCGCCTCACGAAAAAATCTGAAGGCAGTGCATCCGGTGGTCCGTACTCATCCGGTCACGAAGCGAAAACTCCTGTATGTCAATCGCGCCCATACAACTCACTTTGAAGGTATGAGTCCGGCAGAAAGCCAGGGGCTACTAGACTACCTCTATAAAATTCAGGCATCAGAGGAAACAAGTTGCCGTTTTCACTGGATGCCTGGAAGCCTCGCCTTCTGGGATAATCGTGCCTGCCAGCACTATCCGCTTAATGACTATTCCGGGCACAAACGATTGATGCATCGTATTAGTCTACAAGGAGACAAACCCTATTAAGCGTCTTTGATCAGGACGTCTTTGATCAGGACATTCGGGTATACTTCGCGCACAGCAAATTCATGAGTAGACACTGTTGACTATCGAGTTTCTTGGCAAAAAAATCTCCGGCCCCTTTACCATTCCATCAGGCATCGTATCGACATCAACGTCGATAATAGACTATATATTCAAGAACATTCCAGAGATTGGGGTTGTCACCAGTAAAAGCATCGGGCCGGTGCCACGCGCCGGTAATCGAGAACCTGTTTATAGCCAATATGCGAAAGGCTGTTTCGTCAATGCGGTCGGCCTGACGAATCCCGGTGTCGATGAATCAGTCCGCCTCTTCTCAAAACTGGTTATCCCCACAGACCGTTTCCTTCTTATTTCTATCTTCGGTGGTAGCATTGAGGAGTATATTGATGTCGCAAAGAAACTCGCCCCTTACTGTGATGGTCTGGAGCTGAACCTTTCTTGTCCGCACGCGAAAGGATTTGGCATGGCCATGGGTCAGGACCCGGTGCTGGTGAGAGAAATTACCGAACAGGTCAAAGCTGCGGTCGATGTCCCGGTTATTCCGAAACTAACACCCAACACAGATAAATTAGCAGAGATAACCCGAGCTGCAGTTGCGGGTGGCGCAGATGCCATCTGTGCAATCAACACCGTGGGACCTGGTTACCACTCAGCCAAAGGTCATGCTGTGTTATCCAATGGTGAAGGCGGCATGTCCGGCAAGGGTATCTTGCCAATTGGGCTAAAGTGCGTGCGCGAAATCCATGGAGAACTGGCAGACCATCCTGAGATAGCCATCATAGGTTGTGGTGGGATTAGCAGTGCCGATGATGTCCGGGCTTATGAAAATGTAGGTGCCAGTATTTTTGGCATAGGATCTGCGCTCACCGGGCTAACAACAAAACAAATGGCGCACTATTTTAAACAGTTAGCGACTGATTTGGACAAGAGTTTAAACCTGGCGGAACAGATGATCGACTATGATGTCGATATGGGGTTTGAACCCTATACACTCGTTAAGAATGAGCATGTTACAAACGATATTTCAATTCTGACATTCGACAAGCCACTGGATATCCAGGCAGGAGAATTTGTATTTCTATGGATACCGGAACTCGGGGAAAAGCCTTTTTCTGCGCTTAACGACGATCCCTTTTCACTGGTCATTATCCAGCTTGGAGAATTCACCGAAAAACTGGTGAACCTGAAACCTGGCACAAAAGCTTTTGTGCGAGGACCCTATGGCATCAAGGCGACACCACCAGACAACACCAGGATTTTTGCCGTCGCTGGTGGAACAGGTCTCGCTGCGGTCTACCAACTGGCCCGGGATCATGGCAATACAGAACTCTTTGTTGGCGCACGGACCGCCTCCCGACTCTACTACCTGGAAGAATCCGCTGCATGCGCCACACTCCATATCGCCACCGATGATGGCAGTCAGGGTCATCAGGGTGTCGTCACCGAATTGCTGGAACAACGGTTAGCTGAATTATCGAGCGACGAGTTGGCAGATGTCTATTGTTACAATTGTGGTCCTGAACCGATGGTTCACGCAGCAATAGCAGTCCAAGAAAAGTTCGTTGCCCCGGAACGTATCTTCAGTGCCATCGATTATATGACTAAATGCGGCGTGGGCATCTGCGGTGCCTGCGCCTCTCCTGATGGCAGACGGTTGTGTATGGATGGCCCATTTCTTAATTAAAAGCACCAGGTCAAGCAAGACATACCCGTAGATATACCAGGCAAGGCCTACCCATCAAGACATACCGGCCAGCCCCGATATGTCAGGCCATCATTGAATCATCGCCTCAGCCTGTGTTAATCTAATTAAAACGAACGTTTGAATCATATTTTTGAACAACGAGCAATCACCTGCTAGCGTATTGGACCGGTTAATAAGAACCGCACTTCAGCACCCTAAAGAGCCCTAAAATGCAAGCCAAAACCCCGACACTTGCCAGCGCCAGCGCGACCAGCGAGAAAATACTCGACGCCGCCGAGGCACTCTTTATTGAAAAGGGTTTTGCAGCAACCTCCCTGCGGGCTATTGCAAGTCTGGCTGGCGTCAATCTCGCAGCAACCAATTATCATTTTGGATCCAAGCATGGTCTGCTCGAAGCGGTACTACATCGCCGTGCCATGCCGCTTAACGCAGCGAGGTTGTCCGTACTTGACGAGTTAGAGCTCAACGGGAAGATACCCAGCGTTGAGGAAATCGTCGCCGCCTTCTTTACTCCCCTGACCGAGGGACTCGTTAGCCCATCATTGCCCTTGTTGGTAGGCAGGCTTCACGCCGAACCTCGTTCAATATCGGAACCACTACTCACCCGGGAGTTCGGCACCAGTTCTAAACGCTTTATTTCAGCTCTGTCTCGAGTTTTGCCTGAGGTGAGTCTAGTCGATCTGGGCTGGCGTTTTCACTTTGTTCTTGGCGCGATGATCCAATGGCTAACATTCGAGAAACCTATGGGTGCACGTACGCAACAGATCTCACCCCGGAAACAGGTTGAAAAATTAAAGGCATTCGCTGTCGCTGGTCTTTTACAGCAAAACCACCCATTGAATCCGGGTAATAGGACATCATCTACATGAAACGAATCTTACTACCCCTCATCATACTGATCGCTGGTTTCGGGCTTGCAGCAGTATTGATCAAGACAGGTCCAGTACTCGAAATCCGTACGCCACAGATCATTGCGCCACTCGTCTATGTTATGACAGCATCTCCGGCAGAGGTGCAATTGAGCACCTCTACTTACGGCACAGTAGCACCGAGGACAGAAAGCGAGTTAATACCGGAGGTCTCCGGGCGGGTGGTTGAAGTTTCAGATTCTATGGTCTCCGGCGGGTTCTTCTCGGAAGGTGACTTGTTGTTAAGGATAGACGCGCTTGACTACGAGGTGGCGCTGGAACAGGCAAAGGCAGGTTTAGCAAGAGCACAGAGCGATCTCGCCAATGCAAAACGTGCGCATGCCAGGCAACTGGATCTCTCCAGTAAACAATCGACAAGCGATGCGCAAAAAGACGATGCGTTAAACCGCTACCGAATTGCAGAGGCAACACTAAGAGAGTGGCGAGCCAGACTGTCTCGCGCAAGACGAGATCTTGCAAGAACGAAAATTCTTGCGCCTTATGATGGGCGCGTTCGAACAGAACGGGTAGACATTGGCCAGTTCATCAATCGAGGCACATCCGTCGCCATGATTTATGCAACCGATATCGCTGAGGTGCGTCTACCAATTCACGACGAAGAACTCGCCTTCCTTGACCTGTCTCTCATCCCCATGAGTGAAAAGGTCGAACGGCCCATCAATGTAATCCTGCGATCGCGTTTCGGCGGCGAGGAGCACGAATGGTTCGGTAAAATTGTCCGCACAGAAGGTGAACTGGATCCCAAGACCAGAATGATCAATTTGGTGGCAAGCGTGTCGAATCCCTATGCAACCCTGGGCAACAGACCGCCTTTGTCGGTAGGTCTATTTGTAGAAGCTGATATACAGGGATCAAAAGTAGATAATGTGGTGGTATTGCCGCAAATTGCGATCCGCAATCGCAATCAGGTTTATGTCGTCGACACCAGCGATCGGCTGCGCTTTCGCGATGTAGAGGTGCTCCGGGTAAACCAGGGCAATGTCTACATCAAATCGGGGTTAGCAGACGGCGAGCGGGTCTGCACATCAACACTCGAAAGCGCTCTGGATGGCATGTTGGTTCGTGTTCACATAAACGAATCTGATTCGCGAGTTGCCACAGCATCGAGCGCAACGGACAACGAGTCATGAAAGGTCCCATCGCCTGGTTCGCCAATAATCATGTTGCTGCGAATCTACTGCTGGGCCTGATCGTACTTTCCGGACTAGCAGCGATACCGCGAACCCCGCAGAAGTCTTTCCCTGACCTTGACATTCCAGTCATCACTGTCTCGGTTCGCTACCTGGGCGCAGCACCAGAAGAGGTCGAAGAAGGTGTCTGTATCAGAATCGAGGAGGAGCTTGAGGGGATCGAGGGCATCAAAAAGATCCGGTCCAACGCCGACGAGGGACTCTGTTCCGTTCAGGTTGAACTCTTCGAGGATGCTGATGAATCCAAAGCATTGGGCGATGTAAAAAACCGTGTAGACTCAATTGATACTTTTCCCATAGAAACAGAAAGTCCCATCATTACACTGCTGACGCCGCAGCGTTCTGTCATGGATATAGCAATCACCGGGCCAACCGATGAAAAAACACTAAAGGTAATTGGCCAACGTGTGCGTGACGAAATCGCGGGTTTAAGTGCTGTTACCCAGGTTGCTCTAACCAATACCCGGCCCTACGAGGTTTCAATTGAGGTCTCGGAAGCGTCCCTGCGCAAAAACGGCCTGTCATTCGGGCAGGTCGCCACCGCGGTCCGCGTGGCATCCCTGGACTTGCCTGGTGGTTCGATCAAGACACCTTCAGGTGAAGTCTTGCTGCGAACAAAAGGGCAGGCTTACTGGGGACCGGAGTTCGAACAACTCACCCTTGTGACTCGGCCAGATGGTACCCGCCTGCAACTCAAGGATGTTGCAGAGGTTGTGGATGGGTTTGAGGAAACAGACCAACTTCTGCGTTTCGACGGTAAACCCGCTGCTCTGGTTCGTGTCTCTCGCGTCGGGAAACAGGACATCCTTAGAATTACTGCAGCACTCTATGTTTATTTGGATGGAGCCGCAAAAACATTACCAGAGGGGGTTCAGCTCACGATCTGGAATGACAATTCGCAAACCCTTCGAGATCGACTGGACACCCTG
>CAZAZB010000249.1:0-6425 GCA_964489485.1 uncultured Pseudomonadales bacterium
ATTTGCAAATCTCTATCATTGTTGCATTTACATCTAATCCTTCATTCATATTTTTAATTGATGAATAAGATTGTGCCCGTTTCTTTAAAGATGACTCGCCATGCATCAAGCTCTGCAACATCAATGGATTGCAGTGTTGTGAGCGAATGCTGTAATTGGAATTTAATAACCCCTTCTGTTTCGTCTACCATCTCCTTACCCCTCCATGATACTGGCCAGGGAATCTAAAAATGGAGGGTAAACAATACCGCGCTCCGTAATGATACCGGTGACGAGTTCTGCAGGCGTCACATCGAATGCCGGGTTCTGTACCTTGATACCCTCCGGGGCGACCTGGACGCCCCGGATGTGAGTAATCTCTTGCGCCTGTCTTTGTTCGATATCGATATCGGCACCTGATGCTGTTTGCAGATCAATGGTTGAAATTGGGCAGGCGACAAAAAAGGGTAGTCCGAAGTGTTTGCAAAGAATGGCAAGATTCAATGTACCTATCTTGTTCGCAACATCACCATTCGCCGTTACTCTATCAGTTCCAACGAGAACCATATCGACCCGTCCTTCAGACATCATAGCTGCTGCCATATTGTCCGAGATGAGTGTGCAATCAACACCCACACTGGAAAGCTCGTAGGCAGTAAGACGCGCGCCCTGCAACAGAGGGCGCGTCTCGTCGACAAACACATGAACACCGATTCCCTGTTCGTACGCTCGATAGATAGGAGCAAGTGCCGTGCCCATTTCCGAGACCGCAAGAGAACCGGCGTTGCAATGGGTCAATACTTGCGGATAACGTTTTACAAGCGATACACCATGATCACCAATTTGATGGCAAGACTTTATGTCTTCCTGATGAATGTCGATTGCTTCTTTTTCAAGTCTTGCAAGAAGCAGCGCCGTGGAACCATCAGCTAATCCACTCGCCGATTCAAATACCCTCATCATCCGGTTAACCGCCCAGGCAAGATTCACCGCAGTCGGTCTGGCACTGATCAGATAACGCGCTCTTTCTTCAAACACCGCGCGCAAACCTTCCGTAGTTTTGTGACTGTCTTCATCACTCAGCCCAACCAACATGCCATAGGCTGCTGCAATTCCAATAGCCGGTGCACCGCGAACGGAGAGCGTTTTTATTGCTTCAAAGACATCCTCTATAGAGTGGCAATGAATAACTATTTCTGCCTGTGGAAGCGCTCGCTGATCCAGTATCAACAGCTGCCGATTATTCCAGACAACTGCCTTTGGCAGGGCTTCAAGTGATTTCACGTACAGTTCCTCAATGAGAGCGCTCTATCCAGGAAGAAGGCAAGGATTGAACAAGTCTCAGGCACGAAGCGCAGCCACCATTTCCAGCCGATCTTCTGCATTCACAAAGGTAAATCCGCCGCTGGTTCGATCTGTAAAATCACCATATCGACTCTGAATATCAGCGACAATATTACCTGGCTCATTCATAACACCAAATATATTGAGCATCTCGTCCGTAATCAATTCACCCATTTCCTTCCACTGCCCCTGCTTGGACATGCTATTTAACTCCGTTTGCATGTCACCCCAGCCATGAACCCCCAATACATTTTTGTAGGCTGGCGTTGAACCATAGAAAGCGATGCGTTGCTTCGCTGCTGCTTTCTGTGCCTCATAGGTCGCTTCATCCTTGCCAGAAACAATGAAGGGTGAATAGGTGATTTCGAAATCTTTTCGGGACCGTCCAGACTTTGCCAGCCCCTTTTCAACCGCAGGCAATGTCACTTCGCGAATATATTTCTCATTGCTGAATGGGTGGATGATCAAACCGTCGGCAACTTCTCCTGCGACTTCAGTCATGATGGGGCCAACCGCTGCCAGAATAACCTTCGGCGCTCCATATTCAGTATCATCCGGACTAAAAGCAGGCGTCATCAATGTGTGCTGATAATATTTGCCTTCAAACCGAAGTGGTTCACCATCGTACCAATTCGCCCAAATTGCCCGCATCGCCATGACAAGTTCACGCATCTGTGGTGCCGGTGCCCCCCAGGGCATACTGAACCGTTTGGTAATATGGGGGCGTATCTGGGAGCCAAGGCCCATGGTGAAACGCCCGCGGGAATAGGCATTCAGATCATGCCCCAGGTTAGCCAGCACCATCGGGCTTCTTGCGAAGGCGACGGCGATACCGGTATACAATTCAATCTTCTTGCTATGTTCTGCTGCCAGCACAAGCGGAAAGAACGGATCGTGATTCATCTCCGCCGTCCCTGCCCCATCATATCCCTGGGTTTCCAGTTTTTTAATATGATCAGGAATCTGATGCCAGTCCGATGTTAAATGTGTATCAACTTTCATGCCTTTTCCTCTCGTTTAGCCACTATGTATATTGCTCAATCAGATACGCCTATATCAAGATGACTTGAGCCTACCCAAAAAACCTTATCTGCAATCAGCGAAATACCATAACTTACTTATTGATTGAATGTTTACCTATCACAGATTCTAATTGACCTTCATTTCCCATACTTGTGGTGGAGCAGACAGACAGCCGACCAATCCTACTGTCCGCAGCTCTGTTGGCGATTCTGTTGGCAGCTCTGCCCACAGTTCTGCACCCACGGCTAAGGAACCACTCATCCACATGGAGCCTATCTGACACATTGTGCCATCAATTTTACCATCTGCGGCACAGAATCGGTGATGCCAACTAAAGGAAGCGATCAAAAATCTATCTCGCGACTGAGAAAATTATTCTGATATAGTCATTCTCAGGAAAGCAATGATATGAGCCACTCAATGGAAAATGATGTACAGCTAACCCAGGTCCGCGACCAACATCGATTCGATGAAAAACGATTGAAAGAATACCTTCAACAACAACTGGATGTTGATTTCAGCGAGTCAGCTATCTTGCAGTTCGAAGGGGGACAGTCAAATCCTACCTTTCGTCTATCCACCCCCACTCAAGCCTATGTACTCAGGAAAAAACCGCCGGGCAAGCTTCTAAAATCAGCGCATCAGGTGGAGAGAGAATATCATGTGATGAAAGCACTGGGGCCAACCAATGTCCCGGTCCCGAACATGGTACATCTATGTGAAGATGACGCCATCATTGGCACACCTTTCTTCTTGATGGAAATGGTCGAAGGTCGAGTGCTGACAGATCTACACCTTCCCTCCTTCACTGCCGAAGAACGGAAGGCTCTCTACAAGAGCTTCATTGGCGCCGGTGCGGCCCTCCACAACGCGAACTATCAGGCAATCGGGCTCGAAACTTTTGGCCGGCCAGGTAACTATTATGCTCGTCAGGTACATCGATGGTCGGAGCAGTACCTCGCATCAGAAACACAAAAAAACGAAAGTATGAACAAAATGATCAAATGGCTCCCGGACAACATTCCCGAGAGTGATGAAAGCACTATTGTTCATGGAGACTTTCGCATTCCCAATTGTATTATCCACCCCACTCAGCCGGAGGTTGTTGCAATGCTTGATTGGGAACTTTCCACCATTGGGCATCCGTTGGCGGATCTATCCTACTGGTGCAGCATGTTGTATCACGGTGAGATAGAATTTCCAAAAAATTACGAATCGTTGGGCCTGCTATCCGAACAACAAACCCTGGATCTCTACTGCGAGCTAACGAATAGACCATGCATCGACAACTGGAATTTTTATGTTGCATTCAATCTTTTTAGAAGCGCTGCCATCCGCCAGGGTGTTTATAAAAGAGGGTTGGATGGCAATGCCAGTTCGGATCAGTGGCAGGTCACCGGCGAAGGCGCCATGAATGCCGCAAATCGCGCATGGGAGTTGGTTGTCAGCGCAGGTATGGATTAGACAAACAGACCAGTTACTATTTGATAGGGGCGCCTTACTGACTGATTTTTTTAATCAGCCAGGCTTCTGCTTCCTCTAAGGTGTAGAAAATATTGAAATCTCTTTTTTCATCCAGAAATATGGAATAGAACATCCGGATCTGGCCATAGGCAATAACGTCTGACACCGCGACGGCTGAGATAGACCCGGATCTTTTGTCTTCACCGAATTTTCTTCTTTCCTGATAGAGTTGATCACTGGTCGCATCAGGAAAACTTGCGCCTCTTAAATCCCAGAGTACAGGAACGCCTTTGAAGTAATTTTCGTCGTTCTCCATGAGCGCACCTCTCTCAAAGATATCCTGCAGGTAGACGGCACCGCTCAATCGATGCAGGAAGTATCCTGGATCCGGTACAAAATGTAGACTCTTCGATTCTTCCTCCGGCACTGTTCTCCTCCCTGATTCGCGCCTGTTACAGCGTCACTCTCCCTCTGCCTGGATCAATAAGTACCAATCGAGGCTTATTTTGTTAAAGAGCCGTTTTGCGATGTTCGCATTTCTTCTGAATCGTCACCATCATTATGCAATTCCCGAGTGAAATCAACATGTTGCATGAGAGCATAATGATATGACTCTACCAACGCATTCCAGCTTGCCTTGATGATATCGACATTGACACCAATGGTGCCAAACTTCTCTCCTTCAAAACTGTGCTCCAGATAAACTCGAACCTTGGCCGCAGTTTCTTTGGTCGAGTTGATCACCCTGACTTTATAGTCAGTCAGATGCAGGTCGAGTACCACAGGAAACTTTCCGACCAGTGCCTTTTGCAACGCTTTATTCAGGGCATCAATGGGTCCATGGCCCTCCGCAGCACAAAGATGTAGCTCATCGTTTATCCGGATTTTAACTGACGCTTCAATCAGGCCGTCACTGTCAGAATCTTCATCACTTGCATGGGGCTCATTGCTCGGTGAATAGATACGATAGTAAACTGGCTCAAAACAAGTTTTGTATCTCCCGATATGCCGTCGAACCACCAGATCAAAGCTTCCATCTGCATTCTCGAAAGAATATCCGGCATGTTCTTTGTCCTGAACTTCATCCAATATCGCTCTAACCGCATTATTGTCTTCAAGTTCCGGAAATCTGTTGGCTAGTTTTGCTCGCAGATTGGACCCGCCCGCCAACTCGCTAATCAATATTTTTCGGGAATTACCCACAAGTCCCGGATCAATATGTTCGTAGGTTTCAGGGTTACGTTGCACTGCACTCACATGAACCCCACCCTTATGGGCAAAGGCTGATTGTCCCACAAACGGCTGCCCGCGCGGACCTTCCATGCCCAGGTACTCCCATACCTGTTTGCTCAAGCTGGTTAGCCCCTTGATATTGCCGTCTGGCAGACATCGGTAGCCCATCTTAAGCTCCAGATTGCCAAGTATCGATGTCAGGTCCACATTGCCGCATCGTTCACCAATGCCATTGATGGTCCCATGCACCTGAATGACACCCTCTTCAATCGCTCTCAACGTATTAGCAACGGCAAGACCGCCATCATTGTGAACATGTATGCCTAGTTTGATTCCCGGTATCTCTTTTCGTAGAGCGCGAATGGCAGTCGCTAACTCATGGGGCATAACGCCACCATTAGTATCACAAAGAATAATCCTTGCTGCACCTGCGTCTACGGCAACTTGAACGGTGGCTAATGCATATCCCGGATCACTTTTAAAACCATCGAAGAAATGTTCAGCATCAAAAAAGATGGGTTTCCCGGTCGCCTCCGCGAGATAAGAGATTGAACCGGCTATCATATCCAGATTCTTGTCAGCGGATATCCGCAGTGCCTGCTCTACATGCAGGTCCCAGCTCTTGCCAAAGATGCAGGTGATGTCAGCGGCAGCAGAAATAAGCTTCTGCAGGAAAAAGTCATCAGCTGGTTGCACATCCGCCCTGTGGGTCGAACCGAATGCAGTCACTTTGATTACTTTCAGTTCAAGCTCGCGGACTCTGGAAAAATACTCATCGTCCTTCGGGTTAGATCCTGGCCAGCCACCCTCAACAAAATCGACGCCCATTTCATCCAGTGCCAGTGTGATATCCAGCTTGTCTGCCAGACTGAGATTAACACCTTCGCCCTGATTCCCGTCGCGGAGGGTCGTGTCATATATTTCAATTTTTTTCCTCACCATCTAAATCACAAGGAATTGGTATGAGCATTCATGTAAATCAGGCATATCCCAGTCTCTTCGCGGTGTTGGCAATATCATCTGTGCTTGTTAGCAAATCATCCAGTGGGTCGTACTTGGAAGTCAAAAAAGCTTCCCGGGCAGTGTCCTTCATCCCGATAGTATAAATATTATTAGCACAAACCACTTTCAGCCCTTCAATATCAATGAGGATTTCGGCTTCCGGGTCAAGAATCAATGATTGGGTAAGTTTATCCCGGTCGGGTTTTGACATACTCACACAGGGAATGCCCAAGGTCGTACAGTTGCCATGAAAAATTTCAGCAAAGGATTCTGCAATAACAGCTTTCAGTCCAAACTTCTGGATGGCCTGGGGCGCATGTTCCCTGCTGGACCCACAGCCAAAATTCGCATCAGAGATTAATATTTCAGCACCCTGATGT
>CAZAZB010000250.1:0-2057 GCA_964489485.1 uncultured Pseudomonadales bacterium
CTATGAATCGAGATTCACGGTCGAATATATCAATTGATTGATCGGTGGATTCCCCATGAACAGCGAGGACAACACCTTCTTTTTCCATCGCAGAAAATACCGGATAAAGCTTTTCTACTGCTTCAACGCCTGCTTCCGAGTTAGTCGTTGCACCGGCGGGATATAATTTGAAAGCCTTTACAATGCCCGATCTGGCTACATCGATAACGATCTGCTCATCAGTCTGGTCCGTCAGATAAAGGGTCATCAGTGGCTGAAAAGTGGATTCTTCAGGCACTAACGCTAGAATCTTGTCCCGATAGTGACCCGCCTGTTCGATGGTTGTGATAGGCGGGACGAGATTGGGCATAACAATTGCCCGGCCGAAATAGCGGCTGATATCTCTCACCGTATCAGGCAGATAATCCTTGTCACGCAGGTGGACATGCCAGTCATCCGGTCGGGTAATGGTTAGGGTTCGCATGGCCTTAATCATACCACGCCGAGCAGGCTAGAGCCTGTTCGGCGATCTTCGTTGATGTTCGGTCTGGCCAGCTAGTACCAGTATTTCTATGGCGTGAATCTGGTCTGGTTATCAACAAACATGTACTATAGCGCCTTTTCTTTTTGACCCTATGGATGCTGCACAATGAGTGATATTAACAAGGTCGTGCTGGCCTATTCCGGTGGACTGGATACTTCGGTCATTCTCAAATGGCTTCAGGAAAAATACGACTGCGAGGTTGTGACCTACACGGCTGACCTTGGTCAGGGAGAAGAGCTGGAACCGGCTCGTGAGAAAGCGTTGAGCATGGGTGTTAAAGAAATTTATATAGACGATGTTAGGGAAGAGTTCGTCAGGGATTTCGTCTTTCCCATGTTCCGCTGTAATACTATTTACGAAGGTGAATATTTACTCGGCACCAGCATTGCCCGGCCATTGATTGCAAAGCGCCTGGTAGAAGTTGCTAATGAAACCAACTCGACAGCAATTGCCCATGGGGCAACTGGCAAAGGTAATGACCAGGTCAGATTTGAATTGGGTGCCTATGCGCTAAAACCTGATGTCCATGTGATTGCCCCCTGGCGAGAATGGGATCTGAACTCTCGTGAATCCCTGATGAATTTTTGTGAGAAACACCAGATCAAAGTGGATCAGAAACACGATGGTGAAAAATCGCCTTATTCCATGGATGCCAATCTGCTCCATATCTCTTATGAAGGGGGTATTTTAGAGAACCCCAATGCTGAACCGGAAGAGTCTATGTGGCTGTGGTCTGTATCTCCTGAGGCAGCGCCAGATCAAGCGACCTATCTTGAGCTTGAATATGTCGATGGCGATGTGGTCGCAATTGATAACAAGGCAATGAGCCCGGCTGAAGTACTGGCGCACCTTAATAAAATCGGCGGTGAAAATGGTATCGGTAGAGTCGATATTGTGGAGAATCGCTACGTTGGCATGAAAGCCAGGGGTTGCTACGAAACGCCTGGCGGATCAATACTGCTAAAAGGGCATCGGGCGATAGAGTCCATTACTCTCGATAGGGAACTCGCCCACTTGAAAGATGAAATGATGCCGCGCTATGCCACGCTTATTTATAATGGCTACTGGTGGTCTCCAGAGCGACTGGCGATGCAGGCACTCATCGACAATTCGCAACAATATGTGAACGGTACAGTTCGACTAAAACTGTACAAGGGAAATATCATCGTTGTTGGTCGGGAATCGTTGAACGACAGTTTGTATGACGCTGATGTGGTGACATTCGAGGATGATGCCGGTGCCTACGATCAGAAAGATGCGGCTGGCTTTATCAAGCTCCATGCCTTGCGACTGAAGATGGCAAGCAAGAAGGGTAGAAAATTATCCTAAGAGGATCGCCCTGCAGACAATCCAGGATTGTCTAATAGCCGATGTGATCAGTGAATGTGCTGTTATTGACTGAACTAAAGCTGACCTGTTCAACAGCTACAAGAAACACGAGACAATAGGCCGGGTTAACAGGATGGGTGAAATCTATCGCTCTGATTGAGATCACTCTGATTGAGATCACAATGATACCTTTCAGTAGGTTGAC
>CAZAZB010000250.1:2157-6419 GCA_964489485.1 uncultured Pseudomonadales bacterium
CTCTGATTGAGATCACTCTGATTGAGATCACAATGATACCTTTCAGTAGGTTGACGATATCCGGTGGTATCAACCCAAGCTTTCGTTAGTCCCACAACCGCAAATTTGCTAAGGTGCAGTTTGAACAGAATATTGTAGGGTAGACTGTGTTGTTAGATTGCTATTTTCCGAATCATTATAAGAGCAAAACATGCCAATAATATTCGGTGATTGTGAGTTGGATATTGATCGGCGCGAACTTAAGCGGCAGGGTCAAATTGTTCATATCCGCTCAAAAGTATTCCTTATACTAGAGTATCTGATTAAACACAGAGATTCCGTTGTTACGAGAGAAGACTTGTTAAAGCACGGCTGGCCTGGCCTGGAGGTGAGTGACGCGACTTTAAGTAGCTGTATTCTGAGTGTCCGTCGTGCCATTGGTGACGATGTCGCGAACCCACTCTTCATTAAGACTTTAAGAGGGCAAGGCTTCCGATTTATCGCAGATGTAACGAATCCCCAAGAGTCGGAAACAGAGTCCCAAATTCGAGTTGACCAATCAGTCTATATCAGTGGTGACAATCCATCTATTGCCATACTACCCTTTGCTAATTTGAGCAAAGACCCCGAAATCGATTACCTCGCGGACGGTATCGCAGAAGATATAACGACAGAGATGTCCAGGTTCAAAGCTTTCTCAGTGATTGCTAGAAATTCGAGTTTCCAGTATCGCGGCCTTGCCAATGATATCGAGAAAATTGGCGCAGAACTGAAAGTGAACTATATCCTGGAAGGAAGTATTCGCTCTGTCGGGGGTGTTTTTCGTACCACGGTTCAACTTGTCCATGCACCATCCACCCGACATATTTGGGCCGAAAACTATGATGGTGATATTGACCAGATTCTGGGGCTACAAGATGAAGTTACCAGAAAAATTGTCAGCTCCATTGCACCAGAAATGGCGCTCGAAGAGTTTCGGCGGAGTTCAAAGCCAGCCCCTGGTCAGCCTCAGGCTTTGGAAATGGCGTGGCGTTCGCGGTCTATGTTAGAGCGTGCGCGTTCAGAGTCGGATGCAGAAATGTACAGACAAGGAATGACACTTGCCGAGGATGCTGTGAACGTTGACCCCACGTGTTTGCATGCATGGTGGGCGGTCTCATTTGGAAACTATGTGCTGGCCTTCGGCGGTACGACAAATCATGGGGAAGCGCTTTTGACAAGGGCGCGCGAGGCTGCTGAGAAAATGCGTAGCCTGGACAGGCATGATCACAGAGGGGATCTTTCGTTGGGCTGGATTAGCTACATTGAACGGGATGTTGCGAGCGCCTGGGGTCATTTACAACATGCTCATGGGTTAAATCCCAACTGTAATGTAACACTCACAATGATGGGCATTATCGCCACGTCTGCAGGCAAGGCAGAGCGGGGCTATGAGTTCATTCAGCGTGCAATCAGATTGAGCCCCAGAGATCTCTGGCTGGGCTTTATGGTTGGAGGTCAGGCATTTTCTTGCTTCGCCTTAGAAAAATATACCGAAGGGGCGGAGTGTTCGCGTCATGCTGTTCAACTCTCGCAGCGTGCGCCATTAAATAATGTCATTCTTGCAGCCTGCCTGGTGGAAAGCGGTGATATGGAAGGTGCAATAGAGGCAATACGGCAACAACGACAAATCAGTCAGAGGATACTAGATCAGTATGTACAGCGTAAGAGACTGCCCTTCAACGACCCTGTTATTGCAGAGCGATACGCCGCGGCACTGGAACGAGCGTGTGTCGCTGCGGATGCAGCTTAGTCAGTCAATCCTTACCTGATGCTCTTGAAGGCTGAAATAATCTTCGCATCCGACGCTGGATTACTATTGTCGATTTCCAGGCTCCATTCCAGATTGACCTTGTCAGAGGCAGCATTGATAATCCTGACCCTGTCGCTGGAGACATCGAAATGGTTTGTCGAGGTGCGATCTTTAAGGCGATCCAGGCAAATTTCGAGGGGGCAGTAGATACGCACCAATTTTAAGGTGTATTTCGCATCAAGCTGGCTTATGAACCATTGAAGGTATTTTGATGAGCCGGTTGCTTCAGAAATCACCTCATCTTTTGTGCCGAGAATTTCGCCTAGCCAGTCTAGTTCCAGATTGTAGCCGTCACTAGGCAGCAGATCGGTATCTGCCCCGGTCGCCTGAATGTGTTCAATCAATCGCTGTTCAACCCTTAGAAAAGTGATTCCCAACTTATTCTCAAGCAGATTGCCGATGTATGTTTTACCGCTGCCTTTTGCACCTATCATCAGATAAACGATTTTTATTGCTGCTGGGCTCGACCTGCTTGTGATCTGATTGGCTCCTTTAAGAGTGGGGGTGGTTAGGGTCAGGAATCCAGATCTTGCTTCTTGGACTTAAACTCGCAGATATCATAGACGACACAAGATCCACATTTCGGGTTTCTTGCAGTACAGACATACCGGCCATGCAGGATTAACCAGTGGTGAGCATCACGGATAAACTCATCAGGAATCACTTTAATAAGCTTCTTTTCAACCTGTAGAACATTCTTGCCAGGTGCGAATTTAGTGCGGTTGGATATACGAAAAATGTGTGTGTCCACCGCCATAGTCGGTTCACCAAAGGCGGTGTTGAGCACAACGTTGGCGGTTTTTCGCCCAACACCGGGGAGGGCTTCCAACTCCTTGCGATTGTCAGGGACAATTGAATCGTGCTGTTCGATCAACCGGGCACAGGTCTTGATCACATTGCTCGCCTTACTGTTAAACAAGCCGATGGTTTTGATATAGGTTTTGAGCTTCTTCTCGCCTAGTTTCAGAATTTTTTCTGGCGTGTTAGCAACAAGATAAAGTTTACCGGTGGCCTTATTCACGCTGACATCCGTCGCCTGGGCCGAAAGGATAACGGCAATGAGTAACTCAAATGTCGACTGGTAGTTCAACTCTGTCGTGGGGGTCGGGTTTTCTTCACGCAGTTTGGTCAGAAATTGAATTCTTTTGTCCCTGTTCATGGATTTGTTCCTTCAGAGAGTTTATTTTTCAGTGCGATCATACAGCCCAGAGTAAGGAAGGCACCGGGCGGCAATACCATGAGAAGAAATCCAGAATCCAGAAATCTGATTTCAACATCATCCAGGGCAAAAGAAGCGCCCAGGAGCAACGATAAATTGTTGAAAAGCGTTCCCTGGCCCAGTATTTCTCTTATGGTGCCCATCGCCAGAAGTACCAAAAGAAACCCTAACCCCATCATAAAGCCATCGAGTAAAGCATAGGCAGGATCGTTCTTGCGAGCGAAAACTTCTGCCCGCCCCAGCAGGGTACAGTTGGTCACGATTAGCGCGACAAACAAACCAATCCGTTGATGCAGTTCAAAAAATGAATACTGTAGCGCCATATCCGCAAGCGTGACGAAACCTGCGATCACCATAATTTGTGCCGGTAGACGGATCGCATCATACAAGAATCGACGAAGTAAGCTGATGAACAGGTTTGAAAGTGTGAGAACGATCAGCGTAGTGACGCCGAGTCCGAGCGCAGAGGCGAAGGAATTGGAGACGGCGAGCAGCGGGCAAAGGCCCAGAAGCTGTACCATCGCCGGGTTTCGCGTCCAAAGCCCTTCCAACATGATAGTTTGCGCGCTACTCACGAACAGTCTCCACATCAACCACTGGTTTTATGTGTGATCGCCAATCAGATAGATTCTTTTTTGCATATTCAAGGCTACTATTGACCGCGTTGACCATTGCTCTGGATGTGATTGTGGCGCCGGAAAACTGATCGATATTGCCACCCTCTTTTTTCAAGGACCTGCCACTTGAGGAAAGAGATAACCCATTAAACTGGTATATCCAGTCAGATACGTTGGTATCGATCTTGTCGCCAATACCTGGCGTTTCCTGGTGTTGAATGACCCTGATGCCACGGATATTTTGTTTTTTATCAATTGCTACCCAGAATCTGATGAGTCCGTTATATCCCTGACCTGTGGAATGTTCGAAGATAAAGCCGGTAACTTCTGCACCATCAGTGATGTAGTAGAGTTGAGGGGTCAGCGCGACGACAGCCTCGTCAGTGTTGCCAATCACTTCCCGCAGTTTCATCGCCTTGAAATGTTCCAGGTTTGCCGCAATCTTATCTCTCGTTAACGTATGTACTGTGCTGATGGCGAGGCCAAAAAGTGCCGCAATAAGGACCAGAGACAATAGCGGGCGAATCATTATTCTTGCACCTTTGCAGATCCCCTTGCGAGGCGAAACTCAATATAATCTAGCAGAGGGCTTGCG
>CAZAZB010000251.1:0-1451 GCA_964489485.1 uncultured Pseudomonadales bacterium
ATCAGCATCCGGCACCATGCCGTTCAGGGCACAGAACAAACCTTGAATGAAATCTATCTGCTCGGGGATACTCAAAAACTGGTCGAAGCAGAAATTGAAAGCCTCGATTGTGTGGAGCGAGTCATCCGAATCTCACAAGAATACCGGATTCTTGGCCGTCACAAGGATATGCACCGCACCAGTGGATTTACCTACAATGGGGTTCGGTTCAGCCAGGATAATTGCCACGTTCTCGCAGGGCTTTGCGCTGTAGATACGCCTGAGCATGTGGAAATGATGATGAAAGCACTGCAGCAGAATGGGCAGATATGTACTCGGATGGGTGCCTACAAACCACGAACCAATCCCTACTCCTTTCAGGGTCACGGCGACCAGTGTCTGGCCTATGTATTCGATCTTGCAGGAAAATATGGCATTAAAGTCATCGCCATGGAAGTCACCCATGAAAGCCAGATTGAAGAAATTCATTCAGAACTCGAACGGTCCGGCAACGCGACGGGTGTCATGCTGCAAATTGGCACCAGGAATACACAGAACTTTGAACTACTGAAAGTCGTCGGACGCCAAACAGAATACCCGGTGCTATTCAAGCGTGGCTATGGCGTCAGCCTGAATGAATCGTTAAATGCTGCCGAATATTTGGCAAGTGAAGGAAATTCCAATGTCGTTTTTTGTTTAAGAGGAATGAAAAGCGAAGGCGGCGCACCGCACAGAAATATGGTCGATTTTGGGCAGGTTCCTGTTATTAAGCGGCTCACGCGTATGCCGGTTTGTGTTGACCCCTCTCATTCTGTTGGAACCCGGGACAAGGCACCCGATGGCATTCTTGATGTTGCACATGCGTCAGCACAGGGCTTGATCGCAGGTGCGAATATGGTCTTGGTAGACTTTCATCCAGAACCCACAACCGCACTGGTGGACGGCCCGCAGGCGTTGCTGATGGATGAATTACCTCGTTTTCTCGACGACATGGCTAAATGCCATGAGTTTTACAAATCCCGCGTGGATTTGTGGACCGCCGGGGCGGAATAGAGAAACGGGGCGGAATAGAGAAACGGGGCAGGCTAAAGACTCGAGCGCACTCAGGAGCGGATCAGGGCTCGGGCGGTGATCTGAATTTCCCGATAAGCGCTAGCTGGCGTCGTAAAACTTCGTTTTACTGGTGATGCCGGATTCCGGCTGTTCCTCACATTTCGCAGGGTTTCCGCCACAAATTTCACAAGCACCATCAACACCGAGATTATTTAACCCACCACAAGATCCGGAAATTGGCGCTCTTCCACGAATGACGCCAATTGCCATCGCAGCCACGACCATCAATAAGATAACGAAGGTTAGCAGAAATTCAATCATTCTCTATAGTCTCTCTTGGTTGAGGAAATTGATATGCGAATCTATTTCGATTCTTCCATTCCCGGCACGTTTAATGGCGCATTGTCTGATAGCGGATT
>CAZAZB010000251.1:1551-6381 GCA_964489485.1 uncultured Pseudomonadales bacterium
ATTGTCTGATAGCGGATTAT
This sequence comes from uncultured Pseudomonadales bacterium, assembly GCA_964489485.1. Taxonomy (GTDB): domain Bacteria; phylum Pseudomonadota; class Gammaproteobacteria; order Pseudomonadales; family Azotimanducaceae. The sequence continues at coordinate 1,572 of CAZAZB010000251.1, forward strand.
CTGATGGCAGCTCTTCATTAACGCCGAGATACTCATCCAATGCCGTGGAAGAAAATTCTTCAAATCCATTTTCAGTCTTTATTATAACCAAAACGGCAAGGTTCTGCGCCTCTGCTAACGCAAGCCCTGCCTTTTTACCAAGAACGTCTATTGCGGTGGCATAGCCATCAGCCAGAGCAGCTGATGGTGCGATGACGGAAACAGAAACAACGGAGTGTGTGATCGGCCTGCCGGTTCGGGGATCAATGGTATGGGAGTAGCGCACACCATCAACTTCGAAATAGTTCCGATAGTCCCCGGAAGTCGCCATACTCATATCACGGAGCTCGATGATCTTAAAGATTGACCGGCTCAGACTATCCGGCTTCTCTATGGCAACGGTCCATGGTTCACTGCGACTATTAAGCCCATGCGCTCTGAGTTCTCCCCCTACTTCAACAAGATAGTTCTCAAATCCTGTTTCATTGAGAATGTCTGCCAATCTATCTACTGCATATCCTTTGGCAATAGCTGACAAGTCAACATAGACATCACCTCTTTTGGTGAGTGATGTCGCTTTTATCTCCAGTTGATTAAACCCCGTTCGTGCGAGTGCTGCCGAGATATCCCGATTTGACGGTATCGAGTCACCCTCATCTGCATCCAGTTGTGCAGGCTTAGCGTCCGGGCCGAAGCCCCAAAGATTGACCAGAGGACCCACCGTAACATCAAAAGCACCCTGACTCTGCGCGTTAATCATGGCACTCATCTCTAATACCTCGATAGTATCTGACGATGCCAGAAATGGTACCTGTAGCGCACTCATGTTGAACCGTGATAACTCTGATGTGGCATCGTAGGTCGACATAAGCTGGTTAATTCGCTGTAGCTCGTTATCGAGTATTACTCGCAACTCCTCTCCTTTCCCCAGATGAGCCCCTGGGGAATCGCCAGATTGCATGACCAGTTTAACGGTATAAGTCGTACCCATCGTGTTACCGGAAATCACTTCCTCAGAATTTGATCCACAGGACGCAATAACCAACAGGCTAATCAACAGTAAGAATTTACGGATCTTCATCGTCGGATTTCCTTTTCACATCTCATTGAATCATTATATCAATCCTGGGGAATAGATAGGACCTCAGTACTTCGTAGGCTGATACAATTGTGACAAACACCTAATGAAAACTTGATTCAATCTGGATCCTTTTCACCGACAGTAAAAAAATAACAATTTGATAGACAATCAACATGAAAATACCAAACAATAATCGACGCGTGAAGCTAGCCCACCTGCCCACGCCATTCACCCTGATGGAACGACTATCAGCAGAACTGGGTGGCCCCAGGATTTGGATTAAACGAGATGATCTTACGGAAAGCGCTGCCTCTGGAAACAAACTGCGGAAACTCGAATTTTCAATTGGTGATGCGCTGGCAAACAAAGCTACCGTTCTGATCACCGCAGGCGGCATCCAATCTAATCACTGCCGGGCAACAGCAATCATGGCCGCCAGACTTGGATTGAAATGTCATTTAATACTGGCTGGCAAAAGACCAGATTGCGCTGATGGTAATCTACTGCTCGATCAACTCGCCGGGGCAGAATTCACTTTTGCATCTGCAGATGACTTTGAACAGTTACCCACTGTCTTTTCAGACATGGAAACCCGCTATCGTGACCGGGGAGAAATACCCTACAGCATCCCAGTGGGTGCCAGCGATGAAGTCGGATTATGGGGGTATATTGAATGCGCCCGTGAGCTAAAGAATGATTTCGCAGAAAATGAGATTTCTCCGGGATATGTTATCTCTGCAACCGGTTCCGGCGGTACACTTGCAGGGCTCGTTCTGGGTAACTACTTTTTTAATCTGAATACAACAATGCTCGCGTTCAATGTTGCACGGGAGGCAAGCTGGTTCACTGAAAAATTAGAGGTTGATATAGATTGTTGGCATAAACGCTACGGAGATACCGACTCAACCATTCCCAGAGATAAATTGGCCTTCAACATCATTGATGGATATGTCGAACCTGGTTATGCCCGTGCCAACCCATGTGTCTATGAAACCATCGAAAAAATGGCAAGAACAGAAGGACTCTTCTTTGATCCTGTCTATACGGGAAAGGCATTCCATGCCCTCCTTCAGGAATACAAAGCCGGTCGCTTTGACGATACTGAAGACATTGTTTTTGTGCATACTGGTGGTATTTTTGGCCTATTCCCGCAGAGAAACCAATTCAGCCCTATGCCCCTGACCTAATCTATGGTTGAATTCGCACCAATTAAATCGTCACCACTAAGCAATCACTCTTTAATCATTACTATGGTATTTGTCGTATGAGCCCTTGGGTCAAATCAGGACTCGCCATCCTGTTTATAATTTCATTATCTTCCTGCTCCAGTTTTGGTGGTAAATGGTTCGGCGGTAAAAAAGACGAATGTGCTGATGGCGCTTGTGATGGCACGGCGACGACAGCGCAAAAAATAGCCCAGGAAACCTGGTACTGCTATGGGGTTCAGGAAGATCGAAGTTGGGACTGTACCAACAAACCGGAACCCGAAAAGATCATGGCGGTTGATCCTGCACTCGTTACAAAAACATCCAGCAGGAAACCACCGCCTCCTCTGGAAGAAACGGCTTTATCGAGTCCGCAGGATTCGATTGCCACACAGAGCCCGGCATCATCTGAGGAATCACTAGAAAAGCCTGTTGTGCAAGCGCAGAAAATTCTCGCCGATACATCCAAGTCAATATCGACCCAACTGATTCTTGCGACACCTAAATCGCACTATACGGTTCAACTAATCGCAATGAAGGATGAAGCCAGCGTTCAAGAATTTGCAAGAAAAAATGGTCTGGAAGATCCTCTGCTCGCTCACATCCAGAGCCAGGGAGCAGACTGGTATGTTTTACTGCTAGGAACCTATGCGGATAAAGCCAACGCAGAAAAGGCGAGAGACACATGGGAGGCAACTAGAATTCTCAAAGCAAGACCCTGGGTTCGCAAAATCGCTCCTTTGCAAAAAGCGATAAGGCTGGTGCCAGTCCCGTGACCATAAACGACCTGTTTGCTGACATCCCTTCAGTGGATAAGGTAATCAACGACAAAGGTTGTGCGGCTTTACGAGAACAATTTGGACGGCAGTCGATCACCACCGCCATCCGTTCTGTTCTCGATGATGTTCGTGCTGAACTCAAAGCGTCGGTGGCATCGGTAGCACAAACAACTGTTTTGTCGATGGACGAGATCATAGAGAAGTTGCAAGATCACCTGGTGCTTCAGAATCAATTTTCTCTGCGCCCGGTTTTCAACTTGACCGGAACCATTCTACACACCAATCTGGGCCGCGCCGCGCTGCCAGAGTCCGCGATAGCGCGTATGGTTGAAATTGCGAGTAGCGCGAGCAATCTGGAGTTCGACCTGACGACGAACAAAAGAGGTGACCGAGATGTTCATGTAGAAGAACTTATCACTCGTCTAACTGGCGCAGAAGCAGCAACCATCGTCAACAATAATGCCGCCGCCGTCCTACTGACCTTGAATACACTCGCTTTCAATCGCGAAGTACCCGTATCGCGCGGTGAGTTGGTGGAAATAGGCGGTTCTTTCCGTATTCCTGACATCATGTCGCGTTCCGGATGTCAGCTCATTGAAGTCGGTGCCACAAATCGAACACACCTGGCAGACTATGAACAGGCGATTAACAAAAAAACCGCCCTCTTAATGAAAGTCCACACAAGCAACTACGAGATTCGCGGCTTCACACATAGTGTGAGTGAAGTGGCGCTGAGTGCACTTGCGGCTAAAAATAAGCTACCACTGGTGACCGACCTCGGCAGTGGAACGCTAGTAGATTTAGAACAATTTGGTCTACCTCACGAGCCAACAGCTGCAGAAGCAATAGCATCAGGCGCTGATATCGTGACCTTCAGTGGGGACAAATTGCTCGGCGGGCCTCAAGCGGGCATCATCATCGGAAAAAAGGCGATCATCGACCGCATCAAATCAAATCCCTTAAAACGCGCACTCCGTGTGGACAAGATCACCATATCTGCGCTTTTTGAGGTACTTAAACTTTACCTGGATCCTGATCGGCTACAAGAAACAATTCCAACCATTCGACACCTCGCACGATCGGTAGAAGACATTGGGCAAATGGCATCCTATATGTTGCCAATATTTAGATCAGCGCTCGGAGAAAACATTCAAGTCACCGTAATCGACACATTGAGTCAGGTAGGTAGCGGCTCTTTACCCCTTGACCAACTACCCAGTAAAGCGATCGCAATTTCATCAACAAAAGAAAAGAAAATGGACGGCCACCTACAAGACATCGCCAGTATTCTTCGCCATCTACCCATTCCCATTCTCGGTCGTTTAAATGACGGTCAATTGATATTCGATCTACGAACACTGGACGCCACTGACGAGATCATTAAACAGTTGAAAATGGTCAATCTCACTTGATTATTGCCACAGCGGGCCACGTAGACCATGGCAAAACACTACTGGTCAACGCCCTCACGGGAATCGAGACGGACAGGCTCGAAGAAGAAAAAGAACGCGGGCTAACGATAGACCTGGGGTTTGCTTATATTGACGATGAACTCGGTGGCCGCCTGGGTTTTATTGATGTACCGGGGCACATCAAATTTATCAACAATATGCTCGCAGGCGTGGGTGCTATCGATTACGCACTACTGGTGATAGCCGCCGACGATGGCCCTATGCCGCAGACACTAGAACACCTCGCCATCCTCGATCAACTGGGTATTCAAAATGGCGCAGTGGCGCTAACCAAAATAGATAGAGTTGAAACCA
>CAZAZB010000252.1:0-6375 GCA_964489485.1 uncultured Pseudomonadales bacterium
GGGAACTCTCCTGTTGTTTGATTTCGTTTGCCTGTCAAACCTAATAGGTCTTCTCTATTTTTTGGCCCTACTCAACTGTTGACCGGAGTTTATTGACCATACTTTCGGGTGTTCTGTTCCAGGTGTTCAATTTCTTCATGTGTTGATCTTCTGCCGAGGGCTTGATTTCGATGAGGAAACCTACCGAACTGACGGACAAGGTCGCAATGTTTTTTGCTGAAATCTCTAAATCCCTTCAGCGACGCTTTCCATTCCCGGGGCGCTTCTTCATAGAGTGTTGAAAACAAAACAACAGCTTTTTCCTGAGCTAGAATGGATTCTGCGTGATGAAAAGGGTGGTAAAGAAATACGCGCCCTAATAGGGGTAGTTTTAAGTGGCTGTTGGTGGCAACACAATCTTCAGCGATAGCAAGCGCCAGCTTGTCATTTTTCCACGCCTCGGCGCTGCCCCTGTATAGGTTTCTTGTAAACTGGTCGAGCAGAATAATAGTCGCTAATTGTCCCACCGGTGAATTTTGCCAGGCAGTGAGGGCACCCTGCTCAGCTGTGTGTAGTAAGGCACCGAATTTTTCACGAATTTCAGCATCGACCTTTTTGTCTGCGCTGTACCAGATCTTCGACATCCTCTTCACAGACGTTGGATCACTCAGCGCATCGCCGATCCAATAATCGATAACTATCTGTGGATTAATCGTCATAAAATCAGAAGGTCTGCCTTAATGGTAAATGTGATGCTCCAACTCCTCATCTGAATATTCAAGGTACTTCTTCAGATAGTGCACGCCGGCGTAAAATGGCAAGGTATCCGCAAGCGCTGCAAAGAGTTTGAAGGTGTAGTTACTCGCCATTAGCACTAACATTGCGCCGCCGCTCATTGCACCAGCAAGAAACTGCGCGCCGAATGTCACTGTAATGACCATAAAAGAATCAACACCCTGGCTGACCATGGTGCTGCCATTATTCCTGAGCCACAGGTGTTTCCCCCTGGTTAGTCTTTTCCAGAAATGGAACATAAAGACATCACAATACTGTGCTGCTATATATGCCATCATCGATGCAACAACAGCGCCGGAGGTCGTGGCGTACAACAATGTAAACAGCTCAACCGAGTTGGATACGACACTGCCATTCGGCAGCGCGACCTCCTCAGCGAGTTGAATGAGTTGCCAGGGCGGCTGACTTTCGACCCCGACGGATGGTATCTTGCTGGCGAGCCACATGGTGCCGATAATGAAACCATTGAGCATTAAGCCGACGGTGACAAGAAAATTTGCACGAGCACGACCGTAGAGTTCGCTGATGAGGTCGGTACAAAAGAATGTCAGTGGATAAGGTAGAACACCCACCGCCAGGGCGAGAGGACCAATTTGGATAAATCGGGTAATGCCGATGATATTTAGCATGGTCATTGCGCATAAAAAGGTGCCAGCAAGAACCAGGAAGACTCTCTCTCGCCTCTCTCTTATTTCTTCTGTTATTTCTACCGTTAGATGCGTCAGAGGCTCATTTGTCACGCTCATGATTCGATTTGCCCAAGGTTGGCATGAATAACGGCACCATTGATGACCTGGTTTTCGGCTGCAAAGAGGATAGTCGTTGCGATTTCTTCTGGCTCGATGAGTCTGTTAAAAGTTGTCATACCGGCAAGAGAGTCCAGAGTTTCCTGGTTATGACCAATATGCGTTCTTAGCATTTCTGTATCGGTGAACCCGGGACAGATACAACAGGTGTGGATGCCTGTCCCAATAAGGTCCTGACAGGTTGCGCGCATCATCCCAACGACGGCATGTTTACTCGTGACATAGCTAAAGGAATTGGCAACGGCTTTCTCGGACAGAGTAGAACCCAGGTAGATAATGGCAGAACCCTGTTGCATCCGTGGTAGTACGGCCTGATTAACGAGATGCGGTCCGACGACATTAATATTGATGGTCCGGCGAAAGTCGCTGGTCTTCGCACTTAACACGGAGTCGTTCACCAGCGTCGCAGCGTTATGGATAAGCACGATAGGCCCATCGTCAAGATCCTTGAGAGAAACACTTAGTTGTTCGCAGGCGTCATCCCGGTTGAGATCAATCGCTAGATTATCGATCCTCTTGTCTGCGGCTGGCGACCGGGAAATGTTAATAACGCGATAACCCTCATTACAAAATAGAATCGCGGTGGCCAGACCGATCCCTTTACTGGCACCTGTGATGATCGCAGTTTTCATGGTGCCTCCCAACTGCTGCATCCGGTCTGGCCGGGGCTGGATGAGACCTTGACGATCAGTTTTTTTATCTCGCGGCCTTTGAAATCCGGATGCTTGAGCATTCGACCCAGAAAATAATTGGAAAATTCCTCGATTGTGGTATTAGCAATCGGCAGTACCAGTACATCACGAGGCAGGAACGGAAGCCGCTCGCCATTGAACACAGCGATGGTGTAGTCTCCCTCCGAAACAATATCCAGATAGGGCGATTGAGAAGGAAGAATGACCCGTTCATCCAGTTCTTCACAAAGTTGCCGAATTACCCCCTTGATTATCCCATAGTCAAACATCAAACCAGCTTGATCTACAGGACCCGTTAAATCACAGGCGACCTGAAAGTTGTGCCCGTGCAGGTTCTCTCTTTCGGTTTGGTTGAAGATAGTAAAGTGACCGATGGAGAAATTCAGCGCCTGTTTTGCGATTTCAATACGGCAATATCGCGGTGCATCTGAATGACTCAAATTTTAAACTCCATGGTTTGTTGATGGATTATTTGGCGAACGGCAAACACTTTATCTGCCTTCAAAGAGCAATATTATCTCAGGTCGCTTTGTGAAAGTAGGCCCATTTGTACAGGTATCAGTCGGTATAAAAAACATCAGTTTGCTCCCTGTTGCCTGCAAGCTCCTGACAGGTCATCATGCGACCTTTCTCTCTAGAGCGGAGCCGCAATGCGTTTAACCAACCTCAGTCGTTCAATAAAAAACAAAGTTGCCATTGTCACCGGCGCGGCCAGTGGAATGGGCCGTGCAACGGCACATCTGTTTGCCGATGAAGGCGCGCGGGTTGCGCTCATTGATATAAACGAGGAACCGCTCCGAGAGGTCGTCGATGAGATGACAAAAGCTGGTTACGATGCAAGGGGTTGGGTGTTGGACCTCAGTGACGGAGAAGCGATTGCGCCGGTCATTGTGGATATTGCAGAGCATTTTGGCGGTATCGATATTCTGGTGAACAATGCAGGGATATCTATTCCAATTCGTATTGATAGCGACGATTACGTCGCGGCATGGAACAAGATCCTGGCTATCCTGCTCACAGCACATACGCTGACGATACGTGCTGCATTACCCTGGTTAAGACAAGCATCCCATGGCCGCATTGTGAACATCGCGTCAACAGAAGGGCTGGGCGCAACAAAGTTCGGCAGCCCCTACACTGCGGCAAAGACGGGTGTGATTGGATTGACCCGGTCGCTCGCCGTTGAATTGGGCCCGGAAGGTATTACGGTGAATTGTATTTGTCCCGGGCCGATCAAGACCGGCATGACCGCGGAAATTTCTGATGAACACAAAGAAATTTTTGCCCGTAGACGAGTCGCCCTAAAACGCTATGCAGAACCTGAAGAGGTTGCCCATGGCACATTGAATTTCGTGTTACCGGCGTCGCAGTTTATTACCGGTACGGCACTGGCTGTTGATGGGGGACTGACCATCAAGAATGCATGATTTTGGATATTGACAGGTTAAGCCAGACAACGGATTAGCCGATCGGCTGCTTTTTTAGCACTAAACTGCCAATAGAGTAACCGGCACCGAATGAACATATCACGCCAAGGTCCCCTTCCTGTAAATCCTTGTGGTGCAGATTGAAGGCAATGAGTGATCCTGCGGAAGCAGTATTCGCATATTCATCCAGAACAATGGGCGCTTCTTCTTCGGTCGCCGGTCGCCCGAGAATTCGCTTGCTGATCAACAGGTTCATATTAAGGTTTGCCTGATGCAACCACCAGCGAGTCAGGTCTTCCGGTTTGAGTTCCAGTGATGCTAACTGATCAGTGATATGTTTTGCTGCCATGGGGCAGACTTCTTTGAATACGCTTCGGCCTTCCTGGTGAAAAAATTTATCTGGACCATAAGGGTCCGCATCCGTTGAGTTAGTGATATATCCGAAATTTGATCGGATGTTATTTGAAAAGAGTGTGACGGCCTTGGTACCTAATATCTCGTAGCTATGTTCTGATTGACATGTGTCTGCTGATTCGATAATCGTGGCGGTAGAAATATCACCAAAGATAAAATGACTGTCCCGGTCGCAGTAATTAACCTGAGGGGATGTAAGCTCAGGATTGATAACGAGCACCGAGCGAGCGGTTCCGGCACTAACCATTTCGTAAGCTCGCTGCAGCGCGAAGGTTGCCGCCGAACAGGCGACCAGCATATCGAACCCGAAACCTTCGATACCGAGTTCATTTTGTACTTCAATGGCAATTGCAGGGTAGTAGCGTTCGGTATAGGCACAGCTGACAATGACTACATCAATGTCCCGGGCTTCTTTTTTCGCTTCGCTCATGGCAATTCTGGCGGCGTTCAGCGCGATCTCCGCCTGATGGGACAACTCGTCTTCTCGTCTCTCGGGAATGCGAGGCCGCATTCGATCTATATCGAGAATGCCATCCTTGATGTAAGCGTATCGAGCCTTAATACCGGATGCTTTTTCGATAAATTCAACAGAGGAAAGCGGCTTCTCGGCCAGGCTGCCAGACTCAATATCAGAAGCATTGACCTGATTGTATTTAGTCGCATAGGCATTGTAAGACGCAACCAGCTCTTCGTTGGTAATGACATGAGAGGGCTTCCACAACCCGGAACCGCTGATTACTATTTTTTTTGTCACGCTGATTCTCGATGCTAAAACGCAGGCTATGTATACTATAGCGCATAGACGCTCTAGCCAAGCGCTGGCCAGAGATAATAGTACTCAATGAAAATTCATCAGGTTCGAACACGCTACTCAAACACCTATGTCATAGAAGATTCGGGATCCTTGCTTGTCATCGATGTCGCGGCTCGCTGTGATGGATTTGTACTTAAGTTTATGACAGACGAATTGGATCTTTCTGTCCGTAATGTCAGGATGGTTGCCTGCACACACGATGACCCGGATCATATCGGTGGTGTGGTGCCGTTGGCGAAATCCTGCCATGCCATTTCAGCGATTCCCCACGCATCAAAACGGCCTTATATCAAACTTTACAGAAATCCCATGGGACCCTGGATAAAGCTTGCCACTGCCTTACGCGAAGCGACAAGAGAACGTGCACGCAGTATGTATCTCAATAGGGACAGGGATGCGCGATATCAACACGTCCCCAACCGGCACCTGGAGGATCAGGAAGGCGAGCGGTTTGTTCTGCCCCGTCAACGGTTGACTGACGGGAAGCATCTCGAAGGTTTTCCTGATTGGGAAGTGATCCACACCCCTGGGCACAGTTGGGATAGCATTTGTTTTTTTCATGAGCCTAGTGGTAGTTTGCTTACCGGTGATACATTACTCGGTAGTGGTCGCCTTGGAAGATTGGTTCATCCTGCCATCTATGATAATCCAATTGATATGCGGCGAACCCTGAGGAAACTCAAACGATTGCAACCAAAAACCGTGTATCCAGGACATGGCACTATCTTTTCAGGTGACCAAATACTGGATCACCTTTAATTTTCTTGGATCTATAAACAAGAATCAGAACCCGTAATAAAAGGAAATCATGTGAGCCTGATATCTACAGATCAAACACTCCAGTTGGCCGCAATGCTGGTTGGCATGGCAGCGTTTGGTTTCTGGGTAGAATCGACAAAAATTGGACGCACGCTGTCTGGTGTTCTGATCCTGTTATTTCTTGCAGTCGTATTGTCTAATATCCAATTGATCCCGCATTCGGCGCCTCTCTATGGTGTTGTTGGGTCTTTTCTGGTGCCAGTTGCTATTCCAATGCTGCTGTTTCGTGCTGACTTAAAAAGAGTCATTGCTGAAATTGGTCCCATGCTGAAGGCTTTTGTGGCATCGACGCTGGCAATTGTCCTTTCTATTGTTCTTCTCGTCCTACTGTTTGATTTTGGGGAATTCGAATCGAAGGTGGCCGGGACACTCACGGCGAGTTATATCGGAGGTTCATTGAACTTTGTGGCGACCGCCCAGGCAGTTCAACTTGACGATCCGAACCATTATGTTGGTGCATTAACCGCCGACACTATTGGCGCTGTACTATTTCTGGGCTTACTCATGGTGTTACCGATGTTAGCCATTGCTCGCCGCGCAATGCCATCAAGATATTATTCTGAAACCGGTGAAAATCTGGGTACAGAATCCAGCCAGCATGAAGTGGAAAATTCAGAACCTTTGGATAT
>CAZAZB010000253.1:0-4739 GCA_964489485.1 uncultured Pseudomonadales bacterium
GAGGTTCTCTCTAAGAGTTTGGGTGATAACTACACGGATACGATTGCAGTAAGAAATAACCTTGCGTTCCTTTATATGATGATGGAGGACTATGATAAATCCGCGGCAATGTTCGCACGCGTGCTGGAACAATGGACGGTAATTTTCGGGGAAGATCATCAGTTCACCATGAAAGCGATGAATAATCTCGGGCGTGTTAACCAAAGATTAGGCAAGCTACCAGAAGCTGAACAACTGGTTGCTGGTGCGCTGGAAAGACGTAAAGCAAAACTGGGGCCAGAACATCTTGACGTCATACGTTCCATGATCGACCTTGGTTCTATTTATATTGATCAGGACAGGCTTCCTGAATCGGATGACATTCTGACAAACGCTGTCGCATTGGCTGAAAAAGTGTTGGGTAATCAACACCCTTATACCTTTGAAGCGCTGAACAATCTTGCCAGATCCAAGGAAGCCCAGAATCAGTTTGCTGCCGCGCTGGCGATCCGACAGACTGGTTTTGAACGACGAAGCGAATTTCTGGACACCATGCTCTGGGTAACGGGCGAAAATGCCAGAGAAGGGTACATCAGATTGTTTCGCCCAGAGCTTAACGACTATCTGAGCTTGCTGACGAAGTCTGGTATCCCTGATGCGGGCAAGTTAGCAATCGGTGCGAGTCTGCAACGCAAGGGGCTATTGCTAAAGCTCACGTCAGAAATTCAGCAAATATCCAAAATGACAGATGACCCGAAGATGTCATCTATGGCCAACGAATTACAAGAGGCTCGAAAAAAACTGGCGGCGCTCACGTTGTCGGGACCTACTGCTGAAACCAAAGGAAGACATGTAGAGGCACTCTACGAACTTGAAAAGGTTGTCAATGAACTACAGGGCGAAATAGGTCGTGCCAGTGTTCGCTACCGAAGTTCCATTTCGCAGATTAGCGTCGATTCACTTACGCAAGCGATACCCGACGGTACCGCGCTAGTGGATTTTCTAACCTATGAAGAGGGCGAGGACAAAAAGATTCTCGCTGGTGTCGTCGTTAATGAAGGCGGAGATATTCGCTACGAGCTACTCACCTATGCTGACCGAAGTGAAATCGATGATGCCATCATAGAATATCGTACAATCATTCAGGATGACCAGGCAGACGAAGACGAGCAACTGGAACTCGGCCAGATTGCATACGAATTGGTTTGGGACCCGGTCAATGAGGCAATTGGAGACGCGGAATATGTCTACCTGATTCCAGATGGCACGCTCAATATATTGCCTTTCAATGCGCTGGTCGATGCTGATGAATCGTATCTCATCCAGACCCATGACCTGCATACGCTCACGTCGGGCAGGGACTTGATTCCCAAGGGGTATCGTCTCGCGCAGGGAGACTATGTGATATTGGCGGGCCCTGATTACAACTCGGACGATGTCGTCAGTGAGGAGGAAATGGATGTAGCAAAGGGGCGTCGTTCTGCTGCATTACAAATGGATATCAGAGGGGCCGGTGGTGGTTTGAGAGGTTTACAATTCTCACCATTGCCCGGTGCAGCGAAAGAAGGAGAGATTATTCAAGAGCAGGTGATAGCAAATAATGCGCCAAATATATTTTTCTTTGGTGCTGATGCCCAGGAACGTGTCCTGACTGACCTTAAGAATCCTCCAGAAATTCTTCATATGGCAACACACGGGTTTTTTCTCAAACCTGACGAAAAGCTGCGTAAACGTCTCCTGAAAATGCAACGGGGCGCTGAAATTAATTTCCCCCCACCGGGCGATAACCCGCTTTTAAGATCAGGTATGGCATTCGCCGGAATCAACACTAACGCACAGTTTCTTGGGGATATCGACACCGTCAATGATGGTGTATTAACCGCGTTGGAGGTACTCGATCTCAATCTTTCTGGTACAAAACTTGTGGTGTTGTCGGCATGCGAGACCGGCTTAGGAGAGATTCATGAAGGTGAGGGTGTGTACGGATTACGTCGATCCTTTCAGGAGGCGGGTGTCGCAGAAGTTATCAGTTCCTTATGGGAAGTCAGTGATGCAGGCACCCAGGCATTGATGACCAGTTTTTATGACCGGGTTCTAACCGGCACACCGGCTAGAATCGCCCTGAGAGACACGCAACTGGAAATGATGGACTCGCCAGAATGGGGCTATCCATATATCTGGTCAGCGTTTATGATAGTTGGTAGTTATGAGTCAGCCGGTATTACAGTTCAATAAGAGACCGATTTGGTTGTCTGGGGGCGTAACCGTTCACGTTTGCAATGGCACAATGACAATACTATGGTAGCAATGTCATTGTTGCGATGGATTGCTTTAAACCGGATGGTGTTGGCTCGCTGGTGCGGATGAAGTGAGTAGATACAAAAAGTAAATAAAAAATGCGTAAAACAATAGGCATGGATGCCTGGAAACAAGAATAAATAAGAGAGGGCCGCGTGTGAACTGTCATCGTTTACTCATAGTGTTAGGCACTGTTTTGCTGTCTATTTCTGTTCAGGGGCAATCCTTGATTGAAACAGTGTCCAAGACGCTGCAGTCCAACCCGGATATTCAAACCAGTAGATACAATGTTGAAGCAGCAGAACAACTGCGCAGGCAGGCACGAGGTGGTTTTTTCCCGGTGATCGATCTTGTATTGGCTGGCGGACAGGAGAATTCTAACAATGTCACTACCCGGGCCGCAGGGTTTGATGAACTGCAACTCACCCGAAAAGAACGTGGCATCAGGGTTACGCAGCTCTTATATGATGGGTTTTCGACATCGAACCTGGTTAAACAACAATCCGCTTTACTCGATGCAGCGGCAGCCAGGCTAGGCAGTAGCAGGGAAAATGTCAGTCTTCGTGCGATTCAAGTTCATCTTGAGGTGCTACGGCGTGATGCTGTGGTCGCGCTGGCGGTAGAAAACCTGAATCAACACGATATGACCCTTAGTAAAATTCAGGAGCGATTTGATAGCGGTGTGGGCACAAAGGTTGATGTTGTCCAAACACGCGGGCGTCGTGCCCAGGCAAAATCTGCGGTATTGCTTACCCAGCGCGATGCAAAGAATGGCAGAGCAGAATTCTTTAGAGTCGTCGGCGAGAATGCTGTGAGCCTTGAAAGGCCGGAACCAATTGTTGGAATACCGACAACCCTGGCAAGTGCTTTGGAAATTGCCTATAACTCAAATCCTGCCCTAATGGCTGCCAAGGCAGAACTTGAAGCGGCTGTCGCGGCACGAAAACAAGCCAAAGGCAATTTTCACCCAACCGTTAACCTCGAATTAGGCGCCACCCGGAATGACAACATCGACGGTGCTGTAGGTGCTAATGATGATGAAAGCGCACTTGTCAGAATGACCTACAATCTGTACCGGGGTGGTTCGGACAAGGCACGATCAAATGAAGCAGAAGCCAGAGAGTTTGCGGCAAGAGAAACACTGCGCAGTAGCCGCCTCGTTGTTGAGGAGGACGTCACGCTGATCTGGAATGAATTGCAGGATATCTTGATTCGGCTCGAATATCTTGAAGCGCATGTCATGGCGACAAAAGAAGTATTGAAGGTTTACAACGAACAGCTCACGCTTGGCAAGAGAACATTACTTGATTTGTTGGATGTTCAAAATGAATTGCTCCGTGCAGAAGTCGCATACGTTTCAGGGCAATACCTGGCACTTTTGGCCAGATATCGTGTTGCCACCAGTGGTGGGCAACTACTCAATACTCTTGGTGTTACACCGGGATAGAATTTTGGGCTGTGGGCGTCGATAGCGGATATCGGCAGCAGCTAAAATTAGACGGTCTCGAAGAATTATCGGTAACACAGAAATCAGCATATGAATACCCAACCCGGCATAGTGCAAGACGTACCTGCACAGGCGCGATATCTTTTTTACTCACTTGATCAAAGAGCAGATGTTGACACGCTGGTTTCTGCAATCCAGAGCGTGACGGATGGTGAGAGTGTCGTTGTTGGTCTTGGCAGGCCGTTCTTTGATCTCGTGGGCAAACAGAATGCACAATTACCGGCTTCTCCTGTCTATTCTGGTGCTGGTATTGCCATTCCTGCGATGCCGTACGCACTCTGGTTTTGGCTACGTGGCGATGATCGAGGTGACCTGGTCAGCACGACGCTTCGAATAGAAGAAGCCATGGGCGATACAGCACGACTGGAAGATGTTGTTGATGGTTTTAAGTATCGTGATGGAAGAGATCTAACGGGGTATATAGACGGGACTGAAAACCCTGATGGCGATGCCGCGATAGAAGCGGGGTTTGTCACAGAGGGTAGTGATACCGGCGGCAGTTGTGTCGCGGTCCAAAAATGGCTTCATGACCTTGTTTTGTTTCGCGACTTATCGGTAGATCAACAAGATGCCATGATTGGTCGCCGTGTTAGTGACAATGAAGAGATAAGTGCCGCGCCTGCCTGCGCACACGTTAAGAGAGCAGAACAGGAAGCATATAGCCCGGCGGCGTTTATGCTGAGACGTTCAATGCCCTGGGCTGATTTCTCTGGTGAAGGACTTGTTTTTGTCGCCTTTGGCAAAAGTTTTGACGCCTTTGACAGTGTGATGAAACGAATGCTTGGTAATGATGATGGGATTACAGACGGTTTGTTCGAATTTAGCCGCTGTCTCGGTACGAGTTTTTTCTGGTGTCCACCCATGCAGGATGGTTCGCCACTCTTGCCTTCGATTGTGTGACTGGTCCGGTCGGTATTTACCGCGGGGTTTCAGTCTATCAACTTTTGCCCATCAA
>CAZAZB010000253.1:4839-6372 GCA_964489485.1 uncultured Pseudomonadales bacterium
CCATCAATTTCCGCCCATCAATTTGCGAACTTCGCCAAGCCTTGTTGTCGAGGCGAGTGCCTTGTGCCAGTCCGGGTGGCAATTTCGGACAATAATGTCGGTATAGCCAAGCGGCTCAAATGACAGGAATCGGGCAGCAACCTCTTCTGCTGTTCCAATCACCAGAACATCTGGATCGAATCCTCGATAGCCTCGACTCGCCATTTCATTTTTTACCTGAACAGCGTCTTCTGCTGATTCTGCAACATAGATGTCACGACGAATAGCGATTGTCTTTGGCGTTATACGTTGATGTCTTGCGAGTGCAGATTGATACACATCTATTGTACGGCCAGCCTCGTCGAGATTCATCGAAGGGTCGGCCAACCATGCATCACCCATTCTGGCGGCACGGTCAATAGCTACCGGTGCTGAAGCACCGATCCAGACTTTGATTTTTTCCGGTGGTAGCGGGGATATTTTCGCATCGTCGAATTTCCAGCGACCCTTTAGCGAAACTGTTTCACCGGCCCAAAGCGCTCGCATCGTCTCTAATGATTGCTCGAATGCCGAGGGCCTATTCTTGATGTTGGTACCCATTGCAGCAAATTGACCGGCACCTGCGCCGAGCCCGCATTGCATGATGAACTTACCTTCAGTGATACAGGCGAGTGTTGCTACTTGTTCCGCAGCCAGTACGGGGTTCCAAAGAGGTAACAGCAGCAGCACACCGGCGTCCCTTTTATCCCATTCAGCCAAGAGGCGACCCATGATGGGTGTGTTTTGGTAGTAGGGTGTTGGTACAGTATGGTGATCACCGACGAATATTGAATCTAACCCGGCAGTGGCGGCTGCTTTCGCTCTTGCGATCATCTGTTGTGCGCCATGACGCACATCCGCTGTTTTGGGCGGCGGACGATAAGCACTCGTAATTGATATTCCCAACTTCATCATCATTCACCGGTTTTGGTCAGTTTGATGGTATCTTTTGGTCCTGGTGAGGCGCTCGTAACAAGCATTTTCTGCTGTGAACCTGGGAAGAAGCCATATGTTCTATCCCGTCAGTAGAATGACCAGAAGAGAATCCAGTTTAACATATTTCATCGCTGGGAATGACAGAAAAAATATGCGTTAATGGCCAGCGAAAAAATTGGTGATCTTTTTAATAACGATATAAAACAGTAGCTTATGATTGGTGTTGGCATAGATTTTGGGACCTCTAATTCGGCTGCGGCCTGGTTCGACGGCGAACAGGTGCGTCTCATTCAGCTTGAAAATGATGATGCGATAATGCCTACAGCGATGCATCTGGACCGCGAGCTTTTGACGCTTACAGGTCAGGAAGCTGTTGATGAATATATTGAAGAGAACCGTGATCGTATTGTAGAACTGACATCTGAGATCATCGGGAAAAGTGCCATCGTTATTGGCGATGCGAAAGCAGATGATCCCCACAGCGAGGCGGAAGTTGCGACCGCAAATGTTTATGGGCAGCCCTGGGTAGACAGGGGGATGCCGGGCCGCCTCTTTCGCGGCGTGAAAAGATTGTTGGGG
>CAZAZB010000254.1:0-6368 GCA_964489485.1 uncultured Pseudomonadales bacterium
TAGCATCGGTGCCAGCACGAATGACCGTTGCCGGCCAACCAGTCAGGTTGAAGGCGCTGGTATAGGTGTAAGCCTCCATCTTTTCTTTTTCGCCGTGGCTGATTGCGGTGTAAGCGTTAACAGGGCAAATCAAGATATCGAAGTGGTTGAAATAATCGAGCATCGAACTCTGGTAGTTTTGCCAAAGATGGATAACACGGGCAAATTCTCTTGCACTTAAATTGGTCGGTGGAAGCGTTGTATTGTCCAAAATCGCCTGGGAAGGTGTCTCTGTTCTACAATCTTCCAAAAGTGCCTCCACCATTTCACCAGAATCGGCGCCAAAGACACTCCCCATAATGAAACCAGTCATTTCAATGCCTGTTGGTCTTTCTTCACTTGGTGTGAATCCACTGTCTTTCAGTAGATCAATAACCGAGTGAATGGTATCAACAATGTCCAGGGACGGTGTGCAAATCCCGTTGTCGCTATGATAACCGATCCTAAGGTTTTGAAGTTCTACACTGGCAGGGTCTCGCCATCTCGTGTCTACGGCGTGAGGGTCGAGTAAATCGGGACCGGAGATGATCTGCAAGATGAGTATCAGGTCATCAACATATCTTGCCATGGGGCCTGGCTGCGACAGGGGTGCCAAAAGACCTGTGCTGGGTAGGGCGTTACCGGTACAGGGCACCTTCCCTGTTGTTGGTTTGATCCCCACGAGTCCTGTGAAATGGCTGGGGAGCCGTATACTACCCCCAGTGTCGGTGCCAATATCAAAAGGTGACCCACCTGCAGCAATAATAGCTGCGGCCCCGCCACTGCTTCCTCCTGGACTTTTGGAAAGATCGAATGGATTGTTTGTTCGACCATAGACCAGGTTGTCTGTCTGGAAAGACAATGTAAATTCTGGCGTGTTGGTTTTACCCATCAGAATGGCACCCTGCTCGCGTAAGCGACGCACACAGGTTGCGTCTCTGCCCGGTCTAAACGTCTCACGTCCCTTTGTGCCCCAGGTGGTAATGGCGTCTTTCGTGTCGAGGCTATCCTTAATTGTCATTGGCACACCATCAAGTATGCCCTTCGAGTTCCCCGACTGTCGTTCTATGTCGGCCTTCTCAGCCTGCTTTAAAGCGTGTTCCGCTGTGGACAACACCACGGCATTGAGTTGTGGGTTCACTTTTTCTATTCGATCCAGAAACCCGGTCACTATCCTCTTTGAGCTTACCTTTCCGGATTGAATGGCTTGCGCAATAACGAGTATCGGGCTATCCAGTAATTCATCCATTAAGAAATCGACTCCATGCGGGGATATAAGGCGGACTATCATTATTGCAGAACTTGAATGATAGAAGAAATGAATCTGGAGCCCCGAGCAATCGGAGGTAAAGCTGTCTTATGCCGTAAGAGCGTTGCAATTGCCTGCAATGACGTGGAAAATTTCAGCACTCAGCAAAGTGCCATCAGTATGGAATCTAATTCGTCAGAAGTCTTCTATTCGCTCTATTTCATCCTGTTTTTTGACCTGATGATATTGGTTAGCCTTGGCTACTACTACAGGAAGCTTGGATATCGATTTCTGAAGTATGGTGCCGCAGCAATGGCCATTGAGATGATGAGCCAGAGTGCCTATTTCATTGGCGCCTTGCTTGTTAACTATAACCTGCCCTTCGTGCTCGGCGGGATAGGTCGGATGATCTATGCCGCGTTAATGCTTGCCTGTGTAGCGATCATGGTAAACCGCGTAGTCCCCCTCAAACTCATGTTGGGATCAGTGATGTTCTACCTCGGGAATGGAATATTTGTCGCTGTGTCTGGTGATTTTACACTAACCAACTGGATCGTTGCGGAGGCACCCACGGTGTTGTTGCTATTGGTCGGCGTTAATTACTTATTTGCTGCACGTCGAAGAGAGTCTCTGGCATTTTCCTGGCTTGCGGGTCTCTTTATGGTTCATGTTGGCTTGAAACTTACACTGCCCTTTCTACTACAGGATCCGACGGTGTTTGTCCTTACATTTTTCTACAATTCCGTCGTTGTGATGATGATGGGTGTCATGCTTGTTATGGTCTCCTCTGAGTGGATGTCCGGTAGTCTTGCAGCACAAAATACTCGCCTGGAAGAATTTGAATTGGAGAATCGACGCCTTGAAAATCAATTTGCCCAGGCGCAAAAGTTTGAAGGGCTTGGCGTATTGGCGAGTGGAGTGGCACATGAATTTAACAACATGTTGACGAGCATTATGGGATACGCGAGTCTTGCCATGAAGAAGCTGCCGATGAACAGTGATATCAGAAAGGATCTGTACATGGTGCTCTCTGGCGCGAGGCAAGCCGTCAACTTGACCTCTCAAATACTACGCTACTCTGAAAGAGAGAGTGTCAAAGCAGAGTATCTGGATATTTCCGAAGTCGTGGATCACATGTCCAGCCTCATTAATGCAACTGTTCCAAGGAAGATAAAAGTAATCTTGAAGGTTACAAGAGAATTGCCACCAACACGCGGAGATAAAGGGCAGCTACGCCAGGTCCTGTTGAATCTGGTGGCCAATGCAGTCGGCGCAATCGGCGAAGAGACGGGCATCATTGAAATATCGACTGGGCTGGTTGAAATTGATGAAGCTTTTCTATCTGAGAGCGAGTTAATGAGAGACCCGGTGATGGGTAGTTATCTTTATTTAAGTGTCGCTGACTCGGGCATGGCAGCGAGTACAGACCTGGTAGAAAAAGCCCTGGATCCGCTGGTGGGTGAGGGTGATCGAGAGGGATTGGGTTTGTCGTCTCTGTCGGGCGTAGTGCGCCAGCATCTTGGGTTTATCAGGGTGTCATCGACTGAAGAATCCGGGTCCAGGATGACGACCTACTTCCCTGTCGCAATTCTTGATGATGGCGCCCTGAATGATTCTCAGGAGAGCAAGGGGGAGACAGAAGCAACCGTATCCGCTCTGCCATTCGTTGCAGAGCCTGATATTTCCGTATCGCAGGATGAGCAGGAATTGATTCAACCAAAAGGCCGGGTGCTCTTGTCGGATGATGACAAGCGTATTCGTAGCTTGATCTCATCGATTCTTGAAAGCGATGGCTTCGAACTTACCACTGCACAGGATGGGGAAGATGCAATGTCCAGAATCTCAGCCGAAGGGGATAAGTTTACTCTCTTCCTGCTGGACTGCACCATGCCGAAATTGTCAGGATTTGAAGTCTACCAAGAGATTAGATCGAGAGGGCTAACGACGCCAGTCATTTTGATTAGCGGCTACTATCAATCTCAGATTGTTAACAACATCAGCGATGACCAGGATGCCTATTTTATCAAGAAGCCATTTAATGTTGATGACCTGCTCCGGCAGGTCAATATGGCATTAGCGCAAGGTCTCCCGGACGCGGCGGTTACTCGCCAGATCTGACCGCCCCTCTTTGACTGTAACAACCTGCCTGTTCCCATCCTGACTTGCCCAGCGGGGTCAGCCAGCTTTATCGATTGAGATGCTGATTTTGTAATCTTCAATACTGAATACCAGTGGAAGTTCCGCTTGACTATAGTCAAGCGCCGTCGTTAGCGTTTCTTTCATGATGTGTGATTCGTGCTCTTCAATGGCATCCCGGAGTTCACCCGATGCATTGACGGATACATTGATTCTGTCGATGACGTTTAACCCGGATTCTTTTCTGGACTTTTGGATTCGGCTAATAACTTCTCTGGCGAGACCTTCACGAATGAGGGACTCGTCCAAGGTACAGTCCATGTCGATGGAAACAAATCGATCGGATACAGCATTGGAATTTTCCCGTGCCTCTCTAAAGACGAGAATATCATCAAGACAGAAACTCTCGCCGTTGATCTCGATATCCCCGGCTTCCTGAAAGTGATTGATTTGATCTGGCGTGAGCGCTTCTATATCTGTCTTAACTTGCCTGAACTCTTTCCCGAATCTTTTACCGAGTATCGGTGAGTTTGGCCTGGCATAAAGTGTAATGTATTTGCCTTCATCAGTGGAGAAGGCAACATTCTTGACGTTGAGCTCTGATTTAATGTAATCGCCCAGTCGACCAATCTCGTCCAGTAGCGCTGTATCTTTGTGGATGACAGTCAGTTGTGACAAGGGAAATTTAGTTTTAACTTTTTCCTGATTTCGTTTCTGTCTTCCAAGCAAGATAATGTGTTGCATCCGGGTCACCGCTTGTTCCAGCAGGGGCTTTATCCGATGACTATCAGCCTCCGGGTAGGAACAGAGGTGTACTGACTCTGGTAGAGATTCTGCGATCGATCCCACCACCCCTTCTGTTGTTGAATTTTCGCCGAAGGCACAGAGTTCCTGATAAATTGTCTCAGCAAGGAAGGGCGCAAATGGCGCCATACTTAAACTTAGCTCGTATAGTGCAGTATATAGCGTCGAATAGGCATCTGCTTTGTCCTCAGTCATTTCCTCTGTCCAGAATCTGGATCGATTTAAACGAATGTACCAGTTAGTGAGATCCTCGATAAATTCAAATAGGGCCGGCACGACATTGAACAGATGGTAGCTTTCCATTTCGGTTGCAATACTGGCTTTCAGGGTTTGCAGTCGTGACAATATCCACTGGTCCATAATGTTCGATGATTCTTGTATCGCTTCGCCCGGTCGCCAATTGTCGATTGTGGCGTAGGTGTTCAGGAATTTGAATGCGTTGAGCCAGGGTAGCAGTGCGCGGCGTACCATGTCTTTGACTGCGAGGTCACTGAATCTTTGTTCTTCTGCTCGTACGAGGCCGGAGTTAATGAGATAGAGCCTGAGGGCATCTGCACCATAGGTTTCCATCAGGTCATCTGGAGGCGTGTAGTTACGCAAACTCTTCGACATTTTTTTGCCGTCTTCTGCCATCACAAGGCCATTAACAATGACATTCTTAAAGGGGTTCTTGCCGAAAAGCGCTGTCCCCAGAACAATCAGTGTATAAAACCAGCCACGGGTTTGGTCCAGCCCTTCTGCAATAAATTCCGCAGGGAAACCTTTCTCGAAAAGTGTCTGATTCTCGAAAGGATAGTGCAGTTGTGCGTAGGGCATTGATCCTGATTCGAACCAGCAATCGAGAACTTCTTCAATTCGATGGTAAGTACCTTCTTCCCCGTCTACAGAAAAAGAAAGGGGATCGATATTTTCCCGGTGCAGATCATCTACCCTGGTGCCTGTGTAGCTTTCCAGTTCCTCTCTTGAGCCAATACAAATTCGATTCCCTGTGGTGTCATTGATCCAGATTGGGAGCGGTGTACCCCAATAGCGATTTCTGGAAATTGCCCAGTCAATAGCGCCTTCGAGCCAGTTTCCCATTCGCCCGGATTGCAGATGAGCGGGTACCCAGTTAATTTCATTGTTTGCCTTAACGAGATCATCGCGCATCTGCTCGACTTTGACATACCAGGAGTCAATCGTACGATAGATGATGGGTGTATTGGACCGAGGGCAGAAGGGGTAGCTGTGCATGATGACATCCTGAAGGTACAGGCTGCCGCTATCCTTCAGGTACCGGATGATTGGCTTGTCAGCCTCCTTGACGTGTAAGCCCGCGAAGTCATTGACCTCATCCGTAAATTTCCCTGCCATATCAACCGGACAGACGGTCGCTGAAATGTTGGCATTCTTCATGACACGATAATCGTCTTCACCAAATGCTGGCGCCTGGTGAACAACACCCGTACCACTGTCTGTGGTGACATAGTCGTCTGCAAGAATCCGGAATGCACCTTCTTGCCTTAGATCCTCGAAATATGTGAATAGTGGTTGATAGGTTTTTCCAACGAGTGCGGTGCCTTTAAACTCCGCAATGACTTTTAGGTTTCGACCCTTGCCTACTTCTTCCAGACGAGCTGCGGCGAGAATGATGGTTTTGTTGAGATCCTCATCTCTAACAGAGACATAGTCGATATCTCCACCTACACATAGGGCAAGATTAGAAGGCAGGGTCCATGGCGTTGTCGTCCAGGCAGCGATATAGGTGTCCTCGTCATCCAGTTTGAACAAGACGGTAATCGCTGGATCCTGTACGTCCTGGTAGTTGGACGTGGCTTCAAAGTTGGATAAAACCGTGCCGAGGGCGGTCGAGAAGGGGACGACCTTGATGCCTCGGTAAATTAGGTCCTTTTCCCAGAGTTGTTTGACGACCCACCAGACCGACTCCATATACCAGGGGTCCATTGTTTTGTAGTCATTCTCGAAATCAACCCAGCGACCAATTCGTGTGATGGTTTTTTCCCATTCTGAAGTGAACCTCTGGACGATCCCGCGGCATTCGTCGTTGTAACCTTTTACGCCAAGTGTTTTGACGGCTTCTTGCGATGACATACCCAGCTTTTTGTCAATTTCATGCTCGATGGGGAGGCCGTGACAGTCCCAACCGAATCGGCGCTGTACG
>CAZAZB010000255.1:0-6330 GCA_964489485.1 uncultured Pseudomonadales bacterium
CATATTGATCCTGCCGCCGGGTTCAGTGCTTTTCAGGCTCATGATACCTTGATTGACATCGTAGTAAACCAACTCGCCCGTGACGATATCCTTTGTTTGTTTCAGTGTGGCATCACCGGATAAGTGTAGCCGCTCTTCCTGAACCAGGTAGGTAATCTTGCGTGCATCAGCATAAACGCGTTCCTCACTGTCATCCGGGAGTTGTTCATAATGAGCCAGTTTTGCCGCGCCCTCGTCCGATGTCGCTATCATCTGGATCACCTCTCGGTCATGAGAGATAACCTCAACCTCGTCAGCTTCAATAAGAAGCGTCCCTTGTTTGATAATGACATTGCCACGGTAGATCGACGTGCCTTTTGCATCGTCAATGACGGCTGTATCTGCGGCTATCTGAATCGGTTGTTGTCGATCTGATGTGAGCGCCAGAACATCTGAAGCCGCCAGGAGAGCCCAGGGCAGAAGGCAGAGCAGGTTCAAATGCCTCGTCATCACCTTCATTAATTCGATTTCCATTAGTGTGTACTAAAAAAGTGTGTATCAAAAAGTACGTGTTAAAAATTCTACATCAAAAGTACGCATCGAAATTTTATCACAAGGGCTGGTTGGCGCTAACCGTTATTACTATCAACTTTTTCTACCTCTCTGAAAGCGGGAAGGTAGATAGTGTGTACCCGCTCGGTCGGACTAGAGAAAAAAATAAAGCGCCCTTCCTCAAAGTACGCTTTCATGCCGGAAGCGGTCGTTCGGCCCGTGTTGTCATCGATGTAGACTTTCTGATCGGTCTCTGCAAACTCTCGATCGGGATAGACTGTCAGGCTTTGGGTCTGAATGTTAATAAAGCTCCCATCGTCATTTTGTTGAACCGCCAGCACGTCCTCCCATAACTCCACGATCTGCTCCCTGTAGTGGGATTCAGAGAGTAATCGGCCTTTCTTGGCCTGTATGTCCCATGGCTTCTCGTCTTTCGTGGGAAAGAGGCGAATATTAGGTGAAATGAGTGCTGTTACATCGGTCAGCGGGAAATGCGTAAACCTGTCTGCAACAATCTTGTTCTGAATTCCACCAGACTCGTTAAAACGGGTAATCGTTGCATTCAGCATGTAAAGATCCGGATCGTTCTTCGCAACAGGTTCAGAAGTCAGGCTCTTATCACTTTTGTCGACAATGAGGTTTGTTCCGATAACCAGAATCAGGATAAGGCTTGCGAGAATGGTTGTGCGGTTGTTCATTGATCTTATGAAATAGTCCAGATGAAACAGCTCAGATGGAATCTAGTCCATCAGTGCAGTTTGGTACAAGTAGGTAATGTAACCCAGCCAGATGATGAACAATAGAAACCCCTTGAAGCGGTTAATCGAATGATCACCCCCTTTTCCATAGGCAAAAATGACCAGGAGCAGGGTCATGCCCAACATCAATGCAAAGTCTCGCCACAATGTCATAGGCGTGAGTTCGGAGGATGCAAATATGGCGGGTATTGAGAGTACTGCGAGAATATTAAATATGTTCGAACCGATGATATTCCCAATGGCGAGGTCAGATTGGCCCTTCAACGCACTGGTCACGGATACGACCAGTTCGGGAATGCTCGTGCCCACCGCGATGACAGTCAAGCCGATCACGAGTTCGCTGATCCCCATATTTTCAGCAATTTTAATGACTGCCCAGACAAGTAGTTCAGAACTAATGAGCAGGAGAACAAGACTCCCAATCAAGGTCAATGCAGCCCGTTTCGTTTCCATCGGCGGGATGTCTTCGAGTTCAGAAATCTCTGCCGCGAGTTCCATCGGTGAGGATTTTTTGTGTTCCATCATCAATCGAAACAAGAATAATCCGAGACCTGAAAGAAGTAGTATCCCATCCCAAAAAACCAGCTTGTAGTCGATGAGACTCGCACCTGCGCAGAGTGTCACGAAGATGAGAATGGGCAGGTCGTTGTGCAGAATATCTACCCTGAATTTGAGCGGAACCAGCATCGCAGTGAAGCCCAGCACCATACCGATATTGGCAATGTTTGAACCGATGGCATTTCCCACCGCGATCTCGGGTTCACCCTGAAGTGATGATGTTGCAGCGACGAAAATTTCCGGAGCGGATGTGCCCAGTGCAACAACCGTCAGCCCAATTATCATAGGGGATATAGAGAAATTTTTGGCGGTAGCAACTGAGCTGATGACGAAAAGATCCGCGCTTTTGAACAAAACCAGAAAACCGACCAGCAGTGCAGCGCTATAGTAGAGCATACTCCTCGTGCATTTTATCGAAGGGAAAGGAGGCGCCATTTAAGTGTGAATTCAGGCGCTTTGCAAGGTGAATTTCGCCAGAGGATAGCCTTGCCAATCTTGTATGACACGATTGGCAAGAGACTGAACGTGAGGTTTAGAGGAGGTGGACTACCTATAGGGCACTTGTGCACAAACCTAATCGTGACCATTCGGGGGTTGGCTTGCTCTTCATGCTAGTGTAAAACCCCATGGTTATTGCCGTTGTCGGATCGAGCATGAATTTCTCATGGGATGCGATGTAACGCTTTAGGAAATAGTGGGTCTAGCAAAGATGGTTGAGAATTGTATAACGATGGAGAATGTCATCTTTCGGCGAGGACAGCGCCGCATATTTGATGGCGTCACGCTGACCGTACCCAGAGGTAAAATTGTTGCCATCATGGGACCTAGCGGCACAGGTAAAACTACCCTGCTGAGATTGATGGGTGGCCAACTTCGTCCTGATTCAGGTAGTGTTAACGTCAACGGTCACGAAATTCCAGCACTGTCGCGTGATGAGTTATTCGACGTGCGTAAGTCCATGGGGATGCTGTTTCAAACGGGCGCCCTGTTCTCGGATCTAAGTGTGTTCGAAAATGTTGCTTTCCCACTGCGTATCCACACCAGCCTACCCGAGGATATGCTCCGAGATCTCGTGCTCATCAAGCTACAATCGGTTGGGCTTCGAGGGGCCAGTGAGTTGTACCCCAGCGAGTTGTCAGGCGGGATGAATCGTCGCGTGGCCCTGGCAAGAGCCATTGCCCTGGATCCTGACCTAATCATGTACGATGAACCTTTCGCCGGGCTTGATCCCATTGCAATGGGCGTGATTGTTGATCTCATTAAAACGCTTAATACTGTCTATGGGACGACTTCGATAATTGTTTCACACGATATTGGCGAGACAGCGAGCATTGCAGATTTAATTTATATTATTTCGGATGGTAAGGTTATTGGTGCAGGGTCCCCTGAAGAATTGTTCGAACAAAAGTCTCCTAGGATACAGCAGTTTATTCAGGGGTTGCCTGATGGTCCTGTCCCTTTTCATTATCCGGCGGCAGACTATGAAGAAGAGCTAATGCGCAGCAAAGACGATAAACAGTGGTACGAGTTCTAGTATGTTGTCCCGCCTTCGCAAAATTGGTCAATATAGTATCGTTGTTCTGGCGACACTCGGTCGTGCTGGGCATATCTGGTGGCAGGCAGTTTGGCGTAGACCGCAGGCGAAGCACTTTCCTCTCCTCGTTCGGCAGATTTACCAATTAGGCGTCTTGTCTGTTGTCATTATCGTTATGTCAGGTTTTTCGATCGGTGCAGTATTGGCGCTTCAGGGTTATAACCAATTGGTCAAATATGGTGCCGAGAGTTCCCTTGGTTTAGGGGTTGCCCTGGTACTGGTGATGGAAATTGGTCCGGTTGTCTCGGCTTTGCTTTTTGCCGGTCGTGCAGGTTCTGCAGTGACGGCAGAGATAGGACTGATGAAAGCAACCGAACAGCTCAGTAGTATGGAAATGATAGGTGTAGATCCTCTACAGAGAATCGTTGCACCCAGGTTGTGGGCAGGGTTTATCGTCATGCCCATTTTGGCGCTGATGTTTAGTGTGGTTGGCATCTGGGGCGCATCGTTGGTTGGTGTAGAGTGGCTGGGTGTTTATGAGGGTGCCTTCTGGTCTGCCATGCAGGAGGGGGTTGATTTCCAGAGTCATGTTTTGAAAGGTATCATCAAGACCGTGGTGTTTGGTTTTGTGGTCACCTGGATTGCAGTATTCCAGGGTTACGATACGCTGCCGACGTCAGAGGGTATATCGGCGGCGACAACCAGAACGGTTGTTTATTCTTCGGTCTCTGTTCTGGTTTTAGATTTTTTTCTGACCCTGGTGATGTTTAACTTTTAGTGCTTGTTTTGGGAAACCCATGTTATGCAAATGCGATCCATAGAAATTATTGTCGGCGCTTTCATGTTAGCGGGCATTATCTCCCTGTCGGTGTTGGCCATTCGAGTGAGTGGGTTCAATGTAGGAGAAGAAACAAATACCTACCATATCGTCGCGAGATTTGAAAATATTGGCGGTCTTGTCAAGCGCTCGAAAGTCAGTATTGCTGGTGTCGTGGTCGGCAAGGTTTCGGATATCAGCCTCGACCAGGAGACTTACACAGCAGTCGTTACCATGGAAATTGACAGTGCTGTCACGACAATCAGTACTGATAGCACAGCGACGATATTGACTGACGGTTTGTTAGGTGGAAAATATATTGGCCTTAGTATTGGTGCCGAAGAAGAGTTCCTTAAAGAGGGGGATGAACTTATGGACACTCAGTCCGCCATCGTATTGGAAGAGTTAATTGGTAAATTCCTCCTCAAACAATTTTAGGTAATTCGTCATGAGCAACAGGGTGATCAGGTCCACCATTTTAACTTTCCCTTTCCCTTTCTTCGTTATTGTCATCGTCACGGCGCTATTTCCAATGTTGTCAATGGCGGAGGACAAATCTGTTACAGCGGTTTCAGCCTATGAAGAAGTCAAAAGAATAACGGATGATCTCCTGAAGAAGTTAGTCGAAGTCCAGCCTTTGTATGAAACTGACCGGCAAAAATTTTATCAGGAAGTAGACCAATCGCTTGGTCAGTTTATCGATTTCGATGGCTTCTCACGAGGTGTGATGGCCAAGTATTACCGCCGCGCGACTGATGAACAGAAGAAACGTTTCGTTGACACTTTTCGTGACGAGTTGATTCAGACCTATTCCAAAGCGCTGGTTGGATTCGACAACGAGGAAGTCATTGTCAAACAGGATGACAAGCCGCAAAAGGATCCCCGGAAAGCGAAAATCCGACTTGAAATCCATGGCAAGGATGGGACGATCTATCCGGTTGATTACAGCCTCGTTCAAAAAAATGGTACCTGGAAGCTGCGCAACATCGTCATTAACGGAATTAACATCGGGCTTCAGTTCCGCTCTCAATTTTCATCCTCTATGCAAAAATATAAGAATGATATTGACCTTGTCATTCAGAATTGGAACGTCAATGTCTAATTCTTCCCCTCAGGATGAACAATACAATTTCCAGATTACGGGTCTTGTCAATGTGGAAACCGTTGCGAAATATCGTGATGAACTCGTGGCCAGCATAAAGTCTGCTGACAGATCTATTATTGAGATCGATTTAACAGGCATTGATGCAAGAGGTTCTGCCATTGTTGCGCTGCTAATATCCCTGAAGCGTGAATCCAAAAAGTGCGGTAAACAAGTCACCTTTAGCCATTCTCCAGATGGCTTGATTGCGATCGCGCATGCCTGCGGCGTTGATCAAATACTCGGACTCGTCGAGTAAATCGATGGCCGCTTTAGTCGTTCTCCCCTCGGTCGGACCCGTCGGTGCTAATAGCTATTTTCAATTGAAATGGGGCTAATGGAACCTTCCCTGTGTTTCTCGCCATGGTATGATTGCGCTCTTTTTGTGTGAGTAAATGGCGCCTCGCTCGAAGAACAGCAAACTTCTAAAAATTTAGGAACAAATGCTAATGGACCTTGAAGAAATAAGGCGAACCCTGACATCCGGTCTTGAAGCCACGATGCTCGAAATGGAAGCAGATGGAAATCGTCTCGTGTTATCAGTGGTTTCTGATAAATTTTCCGGGTTGAATAAGGTCAAACGTCAGCAGATGGTTTATGCCCTGCTAAGTGAGCGTATTTCATCCGGTGAAGTTCATGCCGTCTCGATGGTGACCCGCACAGCGGATGAGTAGAGACATTTTTCCCGAAAATAGAAACAGGAACTGTTGCAATGGATAGACTATTAATTCGCGGTGGGATAAGGCTTGATGGTGAATTAAGGGCATCAGGGGCAAAGAACTCAGCGCTTAAAATGCTGGCCGCGGCCTTGTTGGCGGATGGCCCTGTCACTATTTCCAATGTACCGCATCTCAGAGATATCACCACCATGATAGAGCTGTTGGGCTCTCTCGGTGTTGAAGTCGTTATTGATGAAAAGATGAATGTAGAAATTCATGCGAACACAATAAAACGTTATACCGCACCCTACGATCTGGTGAAGACAATGCGA
>CAZAZB010000256.1:0-6322 GCA_964489485.1 uncultured Pseudomonadales bacterium
GGGTTGTTAGATAGATTTGATTGAATAAATTTGACGGGTCAGAGTAGATTGGCGCTTACTTAAGGGAATCGAAAGGTGGCTAGACCGTTGATTTTGATGTGGTCTGTCCGCTACTCCATCATGGATATAACTTCTCCAGGCCGCGCAAGTACTTCCATGTAAGCTTGGCTCGCCATCCCTGGCTCACTTTTAGCCTTACGAAGCCATACCCATGGTTCCGTGGCTTTTGTGCAGAAATCGCTCTAAGTAAGTGCCATTTGGGTCAGAGTAAAATATCATCCCTTTACGCGTTGTGTTGATACGTAATACGCAATATTATAGACTCTGTATTTCGATCCAACCCATAATCAACCCCATAGTTGACTCAGGAGCCCAGGATGAGCGAACAACCGCAGTCGTCAAATGCAATTACTTCCCCAATGGATATCCCGCTGGAGGATATCGATCTATCTGACCCCGCAATCTATCAAGCTGATGCACAGTGGCCACTCTTTGAGCGCTTGCGCAAGGAAGCACCGGTTCACTTCTGCAAGGAAAGTGCATTCGGGCCTTTTTGGTCGGTAACAAGGTTTGATGATATTGTGGAGGTAGACAAGAACAATCTCATTTACTCCTCCGAGCCTGCTGTTTTTATCGGCGATGATCCTGAAGATTTCACTCTGGAAATGTTCATCGCGATGGATGCGCCAAAACATGATGAACAGCGCAAATCAGTTACTGGCGTTGTTGCGCCACGTAATTTGGCTAATCTTGAGCCTCTTATCCGTGAACGTGTCGTTGAAATTCTGGATGATTTACCCAGAGGCGAAACTTTTGACTGGGTTGATAAGGTGTCTATAGAACTGACCACCAGAATGTTGGCCACTCTGTTCGACTTCCCCTTTGAGAAACGTTCGAAATTAACCTATTGGTCAGACATGACAACAGCGAGTCCTGGCATCGCAGGTGACGATAGCGTCTCACAGGAGGACCGGGTAGCAGCTCTCATGGAGTGTCTGGAAGAGTTCACCCTTTTGTGGAATCAAAGGGTAAATAAAGAGCCTGATGGGCGACTCGACTTCATCACCA
Source organism: uncultured Pseudomonadales bacterium (assembly GCA_964489485.1). Classification (GTDB taxonomy): domain Bacteria; phylum Pseudomonadota; class Gammaproteobacteria; order Pseudomonadales; family Azotimanducaceae. Next base: position 1,069 of record CAZAZB010000256.1, read on the forward strand.
TGCTGGCTCATTCTCCGGCGACGCGGAATATGACACCCATGGAATTCCTTGGCAACCTGGTGTTGCTCATTGTTGGTGGCAACGACACGACCCGGAATTCGATTTCTGGTGGTGTCATGTTTCTCAACGACAATCCGGGTGAGTATGACAAGTTACGCTCGGACCTAAGCCTGATACCTGGCATGGTTTCGGAAATTATTCGGTACCAGACCCCTCTTTTGCATATGCGCAGAATTGCACTTCAAGATACGATCCTTGGCGGCCAACATATTAAAAAAGGTGACAAGGTAGTTATGTGGTACGCCTCGGGGAATAGAGATCAAACAAAAATCGACCGCGCAGATGAATTTATTATAGACCGGGCCAACGTGCGTAATCATTTGTCCTTTGGTTTTGGAATTCATCGATGTATGGGCAATCGACTTGCAGAAATGCAGCTGCGTATCGTATGGGAAGAGATAATGAAACGTTTTCGACACATAGAAATTGTTGGTGAGCCTGTCCGCCTGAAGTCTAACTTTGTGCGTGGCATTGTCGAGTTACCCGTTCGGCTTCACGCGTTATAGGTGACAATGATGAGTGAACAAGCCTCTATCAAAATGAAAGAGCTTGAAGAGCGTACGGGTTTTAACCGGGAAGCGATAAGGTTTTACATCAGGGAAGGGATCCTGCCCAGGCCAGAAAAGCCAAAGCGTAACGTCGCTTATTACTCTGACATTCATGTAAAACGACTCTTTGCAATCAAATTTATGCAACAAGAGCGTGAAATGTCACTCGCCCGGATAAAGTCCATCCTTGCTGGTGGCAAGTTTGACTCGATTGCAAATCCTGCCTCTCTCCAGGGGCTCGAGGAACTGCTACCAGCACTACTCGATGGAACAGCACCCTCCGAAAACGAAACAATTGGTGAACTGGCACGCGACACGGGTTTCTCTGAAGAGGAGATCGATGAGTTTGCCGATGCAGGGATAATTTCTATCCTGGATGAGGACAGTGAAAGAACTGTAGACTTCCGTGATGCGATCGTCCTGAGGAAATGGAGCCAGGTACGTGAAGCAGGTTTCACGCCTGCGAGAGGTTACGATGCTGAATACCTGAAACTCTACCAGCAATCCATGCAGCAATTAGCTGAGTTTGAAATCGAAAAGTTTTTCAGCGTTTTTAGTGATGACATTGATCCTGACCAGGCAGCGGTTCTCGTCGCCAAGGGAATTGAACTGGTCAATGATATCTTGCGCCAAATGCACACAAAGTCTCTGATGAAGGTTATTTCGGAAACGCTTGAATAAATGTTAAGTGAACAAGCCTAATCCTATGATGCTGATGGTTTTCTTAACTTGAGCGGGACTTATCTGGAAGAATAAAACGGAGAAAGTAAATGAACAACAAAACAGATTATGAGGATATTCTATATGAGGTTAAAGATGGTGCTGCATGGATAACCATCAACCGACCAGAGGTCTATAACGCCTTCCGCGGCACAACGTGCGAAGAACTTATCAAGGCATTCAACAAAGCCGGTTATGACCCGGACATTGGCGTCATTGTATTTGCAGGCGCGGGTGACAAGGCATTTTGTACTGGTGGAGACCAGTCCGCACATGACGGCAACTACGATGGTCGCGGGCTAATAGGTTTACCGGTTGAAGATCTTCATGCCGCTATTCGTGACGTTCCGAAACCGGTTATTGCCAGGGTCCAGGGTTATGCGATTGGCGGTGGTAATGTATTTGCGACCCTTTGTGACCTCACGATCTGCTCCGAGAGTGCAATTTTTGGCCAGGTAGGACCAAAAATGGGCTCTGTAGACCCAGGTTATGGGACAGCTTACCTGGCGCGTGTTGTAGGTGAGAAGAAAGCGCGTGAGATTTGGTATTTATGCCGGCGCTACTCTGGCCAGGATGCTGTCGATATGGGGCTTGCCAATATTTGTGTTGCAGATGACCAGCTGGACGCAGAGATTGAAAAATGGTGCGCAGAAATCATGGAGAAAAGCCCAACAGCTTTGATGATAGCTAAACGGAGCTTTAATGCTGATAGTGAACATATTCGAGGTATCGGCAATCAGGGCTTTGTATCCTTGAAGATGTATTACGATTCTGACGAATCCAAAGAGGGAGTGGCGGCTCTAACTGAAAAGAGAAAACCCGACTTCCGAAAATTCGCAAAATAGAAGTTTGCTAAAGAAATGTCAACGTAGCTGGAGAGCATGATGGATTTTTCTTTCACACCAGAGCAATTACTCTTTCAGGAAACCATCCGGCGCTTTGGTGAAGATAAGCTTGCACCATTTTACCAGCAACGGGAAATCGACGGTGTTATCGATCGTGGGCTTTGTCTTGAAATGGGTGCACTCGGCATGATTGCCCCAGAACTGCCGGTGAAATTCGGCGGACTAGGTCTGAATAGTGTTACAGCAGGCATCGCAGTTGAAGAAGTTGCAAGAGCCGATTTCAATGTGTCTTACATACAACTCATTGGCTCATTGATGGGTACGTTGATCGCGCAACATGCGTCTGATGAAGTAGCTCTACGTATCGTAGATGGTATTTGTTCGGGCAGGAGCATCGTTGCTCTGGGGTTAACAGAACCTGGCGGTGGATCTGATGCGGCACATCTTACGCTTCGTGCCACAAAAAAAAGTGATAGCTACATCCTGAACGGTGAAAAAACATCCATTTCCCTGGCTGACCAGGCAAGTGAGATAGTCGTCTTTGGTCGTACCGGTGAGTCAAGTGGCGCTGGCGGTATTTCCGCATTTCTGGTGTCGATGGATACCAATGGTGTCAGCGCAACGCGCTTTGATGACCTGGGTTCAGGTGCCGTTGGTCGTGGCTCTGTCTTTTTTGATGACGTAGTGGTATCCGCAGACTCCCTTATTGGACCAGAAAACCAGGGTTTTCGTGTCGTGATGCGTGGTTTTGATTACAGTCGTGCGCTGATTGGTTTGCAATGTATCGCCTGTGCCGAAGCATCCATCAATGAGGCCTGGGATTACGCCAAGGAGCGTGAAGCATTTGGCGGACCGATTGCCAGATTCCAGGGGGTCACAGAACCACTGGCTGAGGCGGAAACACTGCTATATGCAGCTAAACTGTTGTGTTACAAAACACTGTGGTTACGAGACCAGGGGGAAGTTCATACGGCTGAAGCAGCCATGTGTAAATGGTGGGCACCAAGGGTCGCATTTGATGCGATCCATAGTGCACTACTGGTACACGGGCATTATGGGTATAGCCGCGAACTGCCGCACCAACAGAGATTACGCGATGTCCTGGGTTTACAGATTGGTGATGGTACCCAGCAGATTCAAAAAATGATTATTGCTCGTGAGAAAATTGGCCGTGTCGCTGTGCCTTACTAAAAGTCAGATAGATTGAATAGTTTGGAATAGAGATCATCTTCCTGAAACAAAAAGGAGAAAAGTATGGACCTGGAGCTGGCAGGAAAATCCGTTATCGTGACCGGTGGTGCGTCTAACATAGGGAGAGCAATTACCCTGGGCTTCGCTCGTGAAGGTGCGAATATCACCGTCGCAGAACTCGATGCAGAACAGGCTGAAAAGGTGGCTGAAGAGGCGCGGAAACTGGGTGCCGCGGGAGTCCAGGTTGTTAAAACGGATGTCACCGACATGCCCCAGGTTCAGGCTATGGTCAGTGAAGCGGTCAAGCAATATGGTGGCGTCGATGTGCTGGTTAACAATGTTGGCTGGGATGATCTGATGTTTTTTACCCAGACCACACCGGAGTTCTGGGAAAAAATCATCAAAATAAATTTCGTCGGTATGCTGAATTGTACCTACACCGTACTGGAGCATATGGTTAAAAATGGTGGTTCAATTGTCTCGATCAGTTCTGATGCCAGCCGTCAGGGTGAGGCAAGGGAAGCCGTTTATGGTGGGATGAAGGCTGGCATTAACAGTTTCATGAAAACCATCGCCAAGGAAAATGGCCGTTATGGCGTTCGTTGCAATGTTGTCTGCCCGGGTGTCACTATCCCTGACGAAAGTGAGGAGGTGAGTGATAGCAGCATGTGGGCAGACCGGGGCGCGATGTTCAGTGAGGACCAGTTCGCAAAGATTGCGGCCTCCTTACCCCTCAAGAAACTCGGCAAGCCTGGCGACCTGGCGAATGCAGTACTCTTTATGTCCTCCAATACGGTAGCCGGTCATGTCACAGGCCAGGTTCTGAGCGTCAGCGGTGGTTACAGCATGATTGGCTGATTGCCTGTCGTGAAGAAAAACATGCCATCAACAAGAAAGCATAAAAGGAGCGCGAATGATGGAAGACATCGTTATATTCGAAAAGAAAGATCGCGTGGCAGTGCTGACCTTGAATCGCCCGGAAAAATTTAATTGTATTTCAAACGCGTTGTTAGCTGGTATCGAATCAGGTCTGGGAAAGGCAGAAGAAGACGCCGATATACGAGTGATAGTGCTAGAGGCTGCTGGCAAGCATTTTTGTACAGGTGCAGACCTTGTGGAAGTGAAGGAACACAGCCAGTCGCGAGAAGTGCTGGATACATTCATTGGTTACGGCCACGCCATCATGCAAAAGCTCGAAGCATCTCCCCTACCGGTGATTGCGGCAGTAAACGGTTACTGTCTGGCCGGTGGATTGGAACTCATGATGTGTGCGGATGTTGCTATTGTGGCCGATGATGCACGACTTGGCTGCCAACACGCCCAGTATGGATTGGTTCCTGGCTGGGGTGGTACACAGAGGTTGCCCCGCACAATTGGGCTGAGGCGGGCACTGGATTTGATGTATTCAGCACGCTGGTTAACGGCTGCTGAAGCACTTGAGTGGGGCATGGTCAATCAGGTAGTTGCTACCGATGAATTAGCTGTCGTCGTCATTGAGTATGCAAAGAAACTTTCTACGCGTAACCCAGAAGGTCTTGCCGCCATGAAACAATTAGCGAGGCAAGGTATAGACTTATCGTTATCAGATGCATTGGTACTGGAACAAAAGCTAGCTGTACCAACATTGCTAAGTGAGAATGTAGCAGAAGGATTAACAGCTTTTGGTGAAAAGCGTGAACCCGTTTTTAAATAGCAGGTAAAAATTGGCCGATTCAAAGGGAGATGGAAAGTGGATCAAAAGCGACAGGTTGAGATCGCCAAACGTCTGTTGACGATGAAAGATAACAAAACGACGGACCTTGCCGATGGCATATACCATCAGCCGACGTCCGATTATGTATCCACTGAAATCAGCGAGCGTGAACAGGCGCTACTTTTTCGGCACTACCC
>CAZAZB010000257.1:0-6315 GCA_964489485.1 uncultured Pseudomonadales bacterium
CACGGTTTGTGTACTGTATTAGTTGAATCAGGTCGAATCTAGTTGTATCAGACCACTCACTTACACTTGAAACGAGTAGCATAAACTTTTCACCCTAAAGGCAGAGGCACAGGAAAATGGGAATATTCTCAAGATTTACAGACATTATTAACGCTAATATCAATTCTATTCTCGATAAGGCCGAAGACCCGGAAAAGATGGTTCGCCTGATTATTCAGGAGATGGAAGAGACGCTGGTTGAAGTTCGAACCCAATCCGCCAAGCTCATTGCAGACAAGAAAGACTACGGACGACGGGCGCAACGTCTTGCCAAGGAAGCATCTGAATGGGAACGTAAGGCGGAGATTGCATTGGGTAAAGGTCGAGAAGATCTTGCCCGGGCAGCACTGAAGGAAAAAAGTGGGGCGGATGAGGGCGTCATGACCATCGAAACTGATCTCGATGTGGTCGACATGAATCTTGAAAAGCTGTCCGGTGATATTGGCCAACTACAACAGAAATTGTCTGATGCCAAGGCAAGGCAGAAGGCGCTGATTTTGCGCGGAAAAACGGCTCAATCCAGAATGGGTGTTAAAAGGCAAATCCATGATGTCGACATCGAAGGCGCCATGAGCAAATTCGACCGATATGAACGACGAATCGACGACCTCGAAGGTGAGGTTGAAGCGTACGATCTGGGACAACGCAGCCTTGCCGACGAGATAGGTGAGCTTGAATCAGACGAAAAAGTTGATGAGGAGTTGGAGAAACTGAAAGCTCGATTAGGCAAGACTGAGCAGAAAGCGCAGGACACAGATACCGAGGCACAACAGTCCTCTAGCTAAGCATCCCTGATAGTAATTGAGTTTCGGAGAATTTCAATGCAACCGATTGAACTGATGATCTTTGTGCCAACTATCGTTTTTATGGTGGTCGTGGCACCTATTTGGATTGTTTCCCATTACCGCTCCAAGGGCAATGTTGTACATGGTCTCTCTAATAGTGAGCGCGCAGATCTGGATGAGATGATGGTAACCGCTAGTAAAATGGCGGCGCGAATTGAAACACTTGAATCCATCTTGGATGTTGAGAGTCCAGGCTGGAGAGACAAACAGGCTGAAGGATAAGTCGCGTTAATGGAAAGTAGGACTGAGTGAAAAGAAAGCGCAACGATAAGAAAGAAACAGAAGAGGACACATCGTGAGCAAGTCTGAAAGAGAACGAAGAGATGCGGAGCGCGCCGCCAGAAGAGCCGCAAGGCTAGCGCAGAGAGCCGAGCAGCGAGCGCAGCGAAAAGAAGAACAGGCGGTACATGCCGCTGATAGAGCAGAAAGATTAGCACAACGCGCCCGGCGCAGACCTCGCCGGGAACGCGACCTGGATGAATCGATTGAAGATCTTGTTGATCAGGTGGCTGAAAAATGGACACGCAAAGCCGGGGAGTGGATCGATGAACAGAGCAGCAAAGTGTTTGATGATCATGCGGATTACGACGACCATGCAGATTACGATGACAGCGAACACTATTCAGATAGCAGCCGCGCGGCAAAGGATGCTGATTTTGTGACTGACGAAAACGGCGAGACCATACCCGGGTCCAGAAGACGACCACAGAGTAGAAAACGCCGTTCCAAGCGGAGCCGACGAAAAAGAAACAGTTATTATGGTGGTTGGGGTTCTGACTACTGGGGTTGGGGGCGCGGATGGGGTATGTCCTGGAAAGAAGGTCGGCGGGGCAATCTATACCGTGACGTGAAAAACAAGAAAGTGTGCGGTGTTTGTTCTGGTGTTGCCGAGTATATGCAGGTAGAAACCTGGCATGTTAGGTTAATGGCAGTGATGGGTTTGATTTTTATGCCGACCGTTGCCATCCCTGTTTACTTCATTACCTATTTTCTGATGGACACAAAGCCGTACTACCGTCAGGTGACAGACCGCTTTGACGAAGATGTAAACTCGGCTCGTTCAACCAGGGATGGAAAGTCAACCTACGGCTCGAAAAGAGGTGCCAGAAAGATGCAGAAAAACCGGGGTGACTTAAGTAGCGACGAATCCGACGTGTCTAATTTGGAAGCGATGCGTAAGGCGAAAGAGAAATTTAGTGATATTGAACAGCGATTACGCAAAATGGAAACCCATGTGACATCTTCGACCTTCGAGTTGCAGCGGGAGTTAAACAAGATTTCTGGTGAGGATACCTAAATGTCCATCGAAATCAGACAGGTCTCAGACTTCAATCAGCTGGAATTTCGTGGGCCGGGTGTTTGTAAAATCACCCAGGGAGATGTGGAATCCCTTTCCATCCATGCGCCGGAATATATGATGCGACATATTAAATCTGTTGTCAGCAGTTCCATATTGCATCTGGGCTATGTTTCGCCGCGCGTTGTTTCGCTGGGCGTTAACCGGGAGGTCATCTCTTACGATCTTTGCATCAAGGATCTCCATCGGCTTCAGTTAAGGGGCTCGGGCAGGATAATTGCACCGGATCTCGATAACGATTCTATGGTGGTCGAACTCTCGGGTTCAGGTCAAATCTTGCTGGATAACTTAACGGCCGATAGATTGATCGTGAGTCTCACCGGTTCAGGTAGGGTGCAAGTTGCGGGTGACGTGGAAACCCAATCTCTTAGCATTACCGGTTCCGGTCAGTACAACGCGGAACAGCTGGTCAGCGATTATGCCCAACTAAAAATATCGGGTTCAGGCAATGCTGATGTATCCGTCAGTGATGATCTGAGTGTTGTTATTGCCGGTAGCGGCAAGATCAGCTATGGCGGTTATCCGGACGTATCAAAAGTTATTTCCGGTTCAGGAAAACTGGTTAGGCGGAGACGCGAGAAACAACCAATCAACAGGGGAGAAGAACATGGGTAGCGTATTCTGGTCACTATTGGCGGCGATTGCCATTTGCTCAATCGTTACCAAAGGTATTGTGGATGTTATCAAGGTGTCTAAAACCGGGGGTAAGGGAGGCAAGCGTTTTAATGATCTCGAGGCTGATCTTGCCAACCTGGAACAGGACCTCGAAGATGCAAAACAGCGCATTGAAGTGCTGGAAAAGATAGTCACCGATGACAAATACGACCTGGGTAAACAGATCGACGATCTGGCGAACTAAGGCGTAGAAGGGTACGCATACTCCTGCGCTGATAGCCGCGATTGGTTCCTGTTATCTACTAAAGAGGCTTATTATTAGAAAACAGGAAGATCGTTTCACTTTTACGTGTTGAAAAAGTCTCTTCGAATTGTGAACGGCTGTAGTCCTGAATCAATTTTTGCCAAAATCGATAAGCAGCAACGTTGGCTTTCATCACTCTTACTTGCCACTCTCCCGGGAACATGTCCCACAATGTTATTGCAGCACGCGAACCAATTCCGGCGCGCCGGAATTGTCGTAAGACAAAGAATTCAGAGACATCTTGACACCTGGCGCCATTCTCCGGGTCCACTTCCTCACGCAGCAGAGTGAAACCAGCCAGGGTGCCTTCGACAAAAATAAAAAATGGCTGGCGGTCAGGTTCTTGCCAATAATGATTGAGATAGGGGTAGTTGAATTTTCCTTGTGTATCAATTTCCACGGGTGAAAATGAAGAGAAATCATGCATGTAGAGTTGCAGCAGATTATCCAGAATATCTCTTTCTGCAGCAGGGATTGGTATTAGGCTGATGTTCATCGTCAATTTTCGAGCATGGTAATTACCCTGTCGGGGAAGTCACAAAAAACGCCATCGACACCGACGGTAATCATTCGTTTGATATCCGTTGGCTTGTTCACCGTATAGACAAATACTTTTAGCCCATGTGCCTGCGCTTTTTCTACCAGAGGCTTTTTGGCCAGCTTCAGAGGCAAGTTTATTGAGTAAGCACCAAGCTTGTCTGTGCGTTCAAAATAGTCAGCTACCTTCTTGTAAAAAAGGGCACCTCGCCTGAAGGTTTTTGCACTTTTTGCCAGTTCAGCATGATAAAAAGAGGAAACGAGAAACTGCTCTTTGTCCCATCCTGAACCACAGAGCTCTTTTAAGAATGCCGAAACTGGTTCGGCGGTATCAGGTCCCTTTAGCTCAATGTTAATACCACATCGTTTGTCTATAAGGTTGGCAACTTCCTTTAGGGTCGGTATTTTCTGTCCTTCCCCTGCATCGAGGTTTCGCAGGTAAGCGAGACCGCTGTCCATAACATTCCCTTTGCCATTAGTGGTCCGCTCAAGTGAATCATCGTGGATGACCAGAAGTTCGCCGTCTACCGCATAAACATCGAGTTCTATCCAATTACAGCCCAATTCGATCGCTTTTTCGAAAGAAGAAAGTGTATTTTCTGGTTCGTATCCAGAGGCACCCCGATGCCCAAAGCAGAGAAAGTTATTCATCGTTGTTGTCTCCCGCGAGTAAAGGGCTGGTATCTATTAGGTCAGATAATCTGATTGATAATAACACTCTTTTTAAGCCTGCGGAGGCGACACAACCGGTCTATCATCCATCGTTAACTGTCGATTTAAGGTATAGGAAGCTTCCTATTGCAGGAAACTTCCATCTTGCCTAGTATCCAGACTAGCGCTCACATCACGGCAAAAACACAAATGCCATTTACATCGAAAATGCTTGAAGATTTAGGCCTGGATCAGATCATTCCTGCTGAGGTTAATGGTCGTAAGAATGGCGTAGAAAATAACCCACTGTGGGAGTTAGGCTATAACCCTTGTCCAGAAGCCTATCCCGATCCATCTATTAGAAAAGGAACAGTGGAGAAGCTAACAGACTGGTCAGGGTCAACTATCTATCAGGGAACCCGGCGCAATATCTGGGTTTACATACCGGATTCGACATATTTGACAAAACCCGCGCAAATTATCTTCTTCAATGATGGCGCCTGGTATCTATCGAGAAGGGGACCCGTCCGCGCAACTCAAGTGCTTGATTCATTGCACGATAAGGGCGAGATATTGCCTACTATCGGAATCTTCATCACACCTGGCGAGCCCGATCACGATGTGGTGGGACCCATTGCGTCTTATGGAAATATTGAGGCGCAGCGAAGTTTGGAGTATGACTCGATGACCCCGGACTACGGTAGATTTCTTTTTACCGAAGTGCTGCCAATGGTTGAGGCCTGGTTTGATTTGGAAATAAGTATTGACCCGGCACATCGAACTGTTTGTGGTATTAGCAGCGGCGGGATTGCAGCCTTCAGCGCGGCCTGGCATTTCTCGGATCAGTGTCAACGGGTACTTAGCCATTGTGGTTCATTTACCGATATCTGGGGTGGTCATCACTTCCCGTCACTTATCAGGCAAACATCAGGTAAGCCTATCCGTACATTTTTGCAGAGTGGAGTAAACGATGCGAATACGCCATTTGGTGACTGGAATCTTGCCAATCAGACTATGGCAAGCGCAATGCAATATGCCGGGTACGATTACAAATTTGTCCTTGGCGAGGGTGGACACAGTCTTAATCACGGTGGTGCACTATTCGCTGATAGTCTTCGCTGGCTTTGGCGGTAAATAAAATTCAAATGAACCATCGATCAAATGGATGCGTATGAGCAGTCAATCAAGGTTTACCGAAGAAGATGTTCAGCGATGGCGAACCGATGGCTTTGCTATCATGGATCACTTTTACAGTGAAGATGAAATCGCCCCTATCCGGGCAGATTATGATCGAATTTATCGGCAAGAAGCGAAGCTGCCGCCGAACAAGGAAACAGTAGTCGCCGCGGCTGATATCGATAACCCCCTGGGCGAATTCAACGAATACCAGTTCAGGAATATTGACACATTTCCCTATCAGGGCTCAGCGGAGTTGATGATGCTTTCCCTGCATCCTGCATTGATAGATTTCACTAAAAAAGTACTTGGCGTGAGCAAGGTGCAACTCTACCAATCTCATACCTGGGCGAAATTCACCGGACTTGCTGATTACGAGCAGCCATTCCATTGCGACTTTGGTAATCACACCTTTACCATACCGTCAGACAGTCTGGCAGAGCGATGTGTCGACTTCATCATCTATTTCACGGATGTCACCGATGCCCGTGGTGCCTTGCATTATGTGACCAAGCCAGATAGTGATGATCTCCTAAGACCCGGTGCGGTTGCCGCGCCAGAAGAAGAACAGCAGCGGGCATTGCGGTCTCGTGAAAAGTCTGCCTGTTGCCCCGCAGGTTCAGTCGTCGCTCACGGCATCGATACCTTTCACCGGGGAACTAATCTGACGGAAGAGGGTGGTTATCGCTATTCCATGACAGTGGGTTACAAGGCTGCAGGGAATAACAACATTAACTATCACGCATGGCAGGTTGCTGAGGGGCGAAACTGGGTGTCTATATTTGAACTGG
>CAZAZB010000258.1:0-3495 GCA_964489485.1 uncultured Pseudomonadales bacterium
TCAATCAGTTTTTTGCCCGAAGTGTAAAACCCGGGAAACGCCCCATAGACGCATTTAACGACCCGAACATTATCGTCTCTGCAGCTGACGGAGAGTTTCGAGGTCAGTTTGATATCTCGGAAAATTCACAAATTTCTTCCAAGGGAATTGTTCTTGATCTCCACGAACTGCTGGAAGATAGCCCATACAAGGATGAATTCAAAGGCGGTGTATTCACTCACACCCTGCTGCGGCTAACAGATTATCACCGGTTTCATACACCAATAGCGGGAGAGGTTTTGGAGGCTAGAAATATTAACGGTCTGGTCACACTGGGATTCGAACGGGACGATGACGGTAATATCAAACTCGAAATGGTATTGGAAGAAGGATTCCTGTTCCACCAGATGAGAGGGTTGATTGTGATGAAGTCGCCTGAAGTGGGATTGGTGGCGATGCTCGCCATTGGTATCGCACAAATATCATCGGTCAACATTACCCCCGAGGTTGGTTCATACCTATCAAAAGGTCAGGAGTTTGGTTACTTCCAGTTCGGAGGTTCTGATGTCATCACCCTCTATCAGGAAGGAAAGATCGAGTTTGAGGAACATGCAAAAGCGGGAAAATCTTATCTACAAGGGCAACAAGTTGGACATCTAAAAATACAGGGGTGACAAGCATGGGCTTTTTCAAGGGACTAGGTATTGTTCTACTTTTCATGATGGTGGCTGATATCGCGGTTGCTGACAAAACACGAATCTGTGCAGCACCCGGCGATGCAGAGAAAAAATTAAAGAGCCTGCATCTCCGGGATAGAGACAATTCGATCACAATTTCAGATGCGTTTAAGAAAAAGATTGGACAGTTCTTGCTCAAAGGTGAACATGAAGGATGGTGTCACGACAAGTACCCGGCTGGTCAGAATGTTCGGTTAACAGGTCCCATGATCGCAGGCAATGCACATGGTACTCACGCGAGAGTTAAGATTTTCTATTCCAAAGGTGTCGTACGCTGGCTGGATAACGACCGTAAAGGACATATTCCCGATGGTGCGATGATCGTTAAGGAAATGTATCCCTATCCTGCCAGGTCACAAGACACGCTGTTTAAGCCAGATGGCTGGGCAGTCATGATTCGAGATCGCAAGGCTTCAATCGATGGCTGGCTGTGGGTTCTACTCTATGTCCCCGGTAACACACCCTATCCTCTTCCGTTTGTATTCGGTCAATATGGCAACTCTTTCTGTCTGAGTTGTCATGCTTCAACGGACAACACCGAATCCACTTTTTCGTTTGTAGGAAACCTTGAAGACAAGGACCTGGCAACCTATGTGACCTCGGGTTCCCTGGTTCAGCCTGATAGCGCAGGAAATATGGCGCCGCCCAGTACGGACCCTTTGATCACCATGGCGATGGACTTCATGAATAAGGCTCAGGAACAGTGTGATACCAGAAAAGAAAGCCAGGAAGATTTAGAAGCATGTTACCAGGCTTCAAATTTAACCCTGGGACTGGTTTTGTATATACCGACCACGAAGCCACTGGAGAAACCAGATGAGACTCTGCTGGAGTTGATTAAAACGAAACTGGATCTAAATCAGCTTGAGCCACCGGACATTAAGAAGGTACTCGCATTTCCAGGTCGATACGAGTTTGACCATATTGTTGCAAAGCCTGGTGAGGACAACCTCTATTTGACAAGCTTTGAGTGCTCGGGTTGTCATGACGCATCAGATCTGTTGAACAAAATTGATCCAAACATGACCGCAAGATTGGACCAGCCAATGCAGTTTCTACTCGGCCCTGCAGATAAACTGAACTTATCACCCTATGGTGAGTGGACCTCCTCACTGATGGGCGTGTCGGGACGTGACCCCGTATTCAGGTCCCAGTTGGAGTATGAATTATCGAACTTTAGCGACCCTCAGGAAAAGGAAAAAATATCAAAAATCTGCCTGGGTTGTCATTCCGTGATGGGCAAAAGAGATAACGAGAAACTAGCCGGTAATCCAGACAATGTCTATGCAAGACTAGACCCTGCGAAATCTACGCATACGGATGAAGAGAAAGAACTTGCCCGGTTTGGCGCGCTGGCACGTGATGGGATTTCCTGCGTTGTCTGTCATCGAATCGCTGATGAAGGTCTGGGAACAACCTTCAGTGGTGAGTTCGTCATAGGACCGGCAGATTCGATCTATGGACCCTATGAATCAGTGAAGACCCTACCCATGGAAAATGCCCTTGGTTTAACGCCAACTCATGGGAAACAGATATCCGATGCCGGGATGTGTGGCACCTGCCATGCTTTGAAGGTCCCGGTTTATGCCGGCGAAGAAGAACTTAAAGGCAGGCACGTCTGGGAGCAGACCACATATATGGAGTGGGCCAACAGCGACTATGCCGATGCCAGTAGCCCGGAAGGTCAAACCTGCCAGGAGTGCCATATGCCGGTGACAAATCCGATGACGGATCTGCCCATGGTCACTAAAATTGCAAACATTGAAGATGAAACCTTTCCCTATGTGCCAGCCAGGGCCGATACGGACAATCTCTCACTAACAGAAAGAGGCTCAAAGGCATCGGGTGAAACCTACCGCCGTCATGTTCTAACGGGCGCTAACGTTTTCGTGATGTCGATGTTTGAACAATTTCCAGAGCAACTGGGTGCTAACACACATCTACCGGGTAGGAGTACCTCGATTGTAAGAGCGAAACTTTTTGCCACGGAAGAAACTTTAAGGCAAGCGCGGCAGCGTACCGCAACTGTTTCTATCAAAGGTGTTCACAAAACCAAAAAATCCCTGAATGTGCAGGTTAAGGTCGAGAACCTGACAGGGCATAAACTCCCTTCAGGTGTGGGCTTCCGGCGTGCGTTCGTGGAATTTTCAGTGTTGGATGCAGACGGTGCTGTTATTTGGTGCTCAGGTTGTACGGATAGTAATGGCGTCATCACAGATGGCTCAGGGGAGGAATTATCTTCTGAGTTCGCAGACCGTTACTCAGACAGCCAGCCAGATTATTCAGTCATCACACGGGAAGATCAGGTACAAATTTATGAACATCGTAATGAAGATTCAACAGGGTTGCTCACCACGAGCTTCTTGCATCTCTACCGATCAGTAAAGGACAATCGATTGTTGCCCCGTGGCTGGAGAAAAGATGGTCCCTGGTCCCAAGAAACAGCAGAACATGGTGTCGTCACTCCATCAACACCCGGGATGGATAACTTAACTTACAAGATTCCGCTGACGTTAATTCCCGGGGCAAGCAGTGTCAAGGTTGCAATACAGTCTCAATCAATCCCCCCCTACTACCTGTTAGACCGTTTTTCGCTGTTAAAAAAGGCAAATTCTGTCAATGACTTTCCAGAAACCCAGAGACTACTCGCTTTAACCCTGAACCTTAATCTTGAGGGACGGGCGGATGACTGGAAACTGACCTTCGCTTGTACCAGGAGGCCAATCCATCAGAATGGTAAAGCTGCTGATTGTTTGCCTCCTGTGACATACAGAGTGCC
>CAZAZB010000258.1:3595-6315 GCA_964489485.1 uncultured Pseudomonadales bacterium
CCTACGCACGATCGCCGATTGGAGATTTGCGGTGGCAGGCACCAGAACCTCCGGAGAGCTGGGATGGGGTAAGACAAGCAACAAAATTCAGTGCCGTACCCTGGCAGAGGGGCACTGATATCTTCGAGTTCATGGATGCGCTGATCGAAGGTGTGGGTCACGGATATATCAAACGCACATTCATTAAACTGATGATAAAACTGTTTGGTGCCGAGAAGGAATCTGAAGATTGTCTTTACCTCAACATCAGAACCCCAAATTTAGAGACAGATCAGAAACTACCCGTGATGGTGTGGATTCATGGTGGCGATCACCAGGATGGCAGCGGATCTGAGCCTTTCTATGATAGCAATACGCTACCCGAACTCGGTGTCGTACTGGTGACAATCAACTACCGTTTGGGTCTCTTCGGGTACTTCTGTCATCCCGAATTATTGAAAGAATCCGAAATCAATGTTTGCGGTAACTACGGCACACTTGATCAAATTGCTGCACTGAAATGGATCAAGAAAAATATCGACGTTTTTGGCGGCGATGCCGAAAATGTCACCATTTTTGGCGAGTCCGCAGGGGGTGAGTCTGTTGCGCATATGCTGACATCCCCACTTGCCGATGGTCTATTTCACCGCGCAATCCTCCAGAGTGCGGCTAACTCTGGACAAATGTATCAAATGGATAATGCTTCGTTGTATCACCGTGCAGCGACTGATATCGGCTCCGACTTTGCCACTAAGATAGTTGGTGATGGCGAGCCATTAGATCTATTGCGCCAGTTACCAGCAGAAAAATTGATGGCAGCCGTCAGACAAGAAGAAGGAGAGTTAGGCTCCTTTTTTCCGGTTATCGATGGCTATGTCATGCCTTGCAGTCCGCTCGAGGGTTTTCAGCGGGGTCTCCAGGCAAAAGTGCCGATGATGGTGGGCAGCAACGCCGACGAGGGATCTGTTATCTGGCCGATGATGAAAACACCCGTCATCGCGCGAAGGTTTGATGATACGAGACCGGACAAGATCGAAGCCATGATCGAGGAAGAATTCGGCGAAGATGCCGTTCGTTTGTTTGAGTTATATCCGGGCCTTATTGAAGGGTCAGAAGCCGCGCAGTCCAGCATGCTTGGTGACAGTATGTTTGGTGCCAACGCTTACTTTTATGCCGGTCAACATGCCCGATCTGGTGAGAAGAGTTTTCTCTACTTTTTCAGCCAGACATCACCACTGCCAGGACAAACTGCAGGCGCGTTCCACGGTTCCGAGCTCGCCTATGTATTTGGCACTGACATCTCCATATTGCCGATGGACGCACAGGGCAAAGACCTGTCGAACTGCATGTCACGGTATTGGGCCACTTTTGCCCGCACAGGAGTGCCGGGTGATAACGCATTAACAGAGTGGCAGACATTTGACCCCGGCAACCCTATGTGGATGAAACTTGGCCCGGAAGTTGGCATGAAAGAAATAGACAGGCGTGAAAAATACTCCATTTTGAATCGTCATCTACGCCGCAATTTTGCCAGCCTTGCTTTGTCAGATACAGGTTCTTAATCCGCATTGAAAAACGCAACGAATAACCTGTGATTCGTCCAGGATCTCCAAACTGTTCCGATTACCCGGGGAAGCCCTCATTAAAGATCTGAAGTGTGTTCTTCCCTGTTACTTCTCGATGCGTGAAATACGGACCCATCCTCGACCCTTCTTGGAAGCATCATCCACCGTGTTCATTGCGTTAAAAAGACTGTCCAGTCGGACCCAGGCCGGAGCGTATTTGTAGCGGGCCACATCCAGAATCAAGACTCTATCTGTTTTCTCATGGTATGCCGCAATGGGAGAAAAGTGTCCTCCTCCTTTTTGTCCAACTCCTTTACGGGCAAAGTTGACGATAATGTAGGACTCCGTTGAGATAAAATCATCCTTTAGTATCTTCCGAAATGCTTCTACCGTCGAGGCAGATGCATGGACACGTTCCGCATTGACATTATTTCTACGTAGCGAATCCTCAATCTGTTTCAGCGTCATACCTTGTTCAAAAACCGCCTGCATTGATACTACATCATTGACAGAATCCGTAAAAAAACTCTCCTGAGTGTAATATGGGTATGGGTAATAGATCGGGGCTTGCGGTTTATCTTTTCTGGGCAACAACGCATTCAGAACAGTGACACTACTGGCAACTGCACACATTGATTGTGTTTGTTGGGTCACCAGTGTCGTGCTGAGGCGAAAAAAATCTGCCTTGTAGTGACTCGTTTGGATCAATCTCATTCCTAGTTCATCGGTAATATAGATTTGCTCCGCCGATAGGCCCCGGGCAAGCTTGTCAGGAATGTAGACACCCTCCGCCAATTCAACCCTGGCAAAGGAATCTGACGTGGCAAGCGCCAACAGGATGATGAGTACCGGTTTTACGTTCTGTAAATGCATCTTTTACTCCCGCAATGAATAGGTATTGCAGTATAACAGTTGGGGTCTAACAGTTGGGGTCAGTGTAACAGTTGGGGTCAGTGTAAAATTTACAAAATGCCTACAACGATCAATTGGTGTCAGGAAAATCGGAGTCACTGTGAATGCCAGGTTTATTCCCTGCAAAGTTTCCAACCAAATGGACGTCCAAAGGTTGTTTTCGATATGTAAATTTTACACTGACCCCGTTTTTTACCTAAAATTGTTCCCGCTCCTCATCTCAACCTTTTTGTTGATCAGTCCTGTGCCCGCAGCTGAACTTAA
>CAZAZB010000259.1:0-6308 GCA_964489485.1 uncultured Pseudomonadales bacterium
AGCCACGATACCTGCTATTGCAGATGGAAACCATATTGGAGGGATGTTCTTTGGTGGGGGTGCCGAATTGGCAGGCGTTTTGGCGGAGAGGGAAAGGTCCAAATTGGAAGGTAGGTCGAAGTTTGTGTCGGGATTGTTCTCGTGCATCCATGCACTCGACCGCTGCGCGGCGCCGTCCACTAGGCGTGCCCGCCTTGCTCCCGCGACCCGATTTGCTGTCCTGCAAATCGGTCGAACCGAAGGGTTCTCATCAATCCTCCCACTCCACAAATAGAAAAGGACAGCTCGGCTGTCCTTTTCTATTTGGCGGAGAGGGAGGGATTCGAACCCTCGGTACGTTTGACCGTACACACGCTTTCCAAGCGTGCTCCTTAAGCCACTCGGACACCTCTCCATTGAAGCCGCGCACATTATAGTACTTTCGGCGACAATTCAATTTTATCCCGCTCGCCACTCGTGCCAGCAAGGGCGAATTGAGCTGGCTGGATGCAGCAGCTAGAATGTCGCAATGAACCTCATAGGTGATCAAATTAAAGGTGTACTATTGGGATTTCCGGGCATTCGGCTGGCGATATTGTTCGGTTCACAGGCGAGTGGTACATCCGATTCGAATAGCGATATTGATCTAGCACTCCTTTTCGACGAGCCAATCTCCGATACATTGAAAATTGCTCTCATTGAAGATCTCGCCACGGAGTTTGGGCGATCTATCGATATTGTTGATATTTTTTTCTGCCCGGAACCGATAATGGGACAAGTATTCAAAGGTGAAAGATTGATTGGCGATGATGCTTTATACGCGCAATGCCTGACCAAACACCTGATCAATGCTGCTGACTTTCTTCCGATCCGGGAGCGAATACTCAGGGAGCGGAGAGAAGCGTGGATAGGGTGATCTTGTCTGAAAAGATGGAGTCTCTTCGCCGATGTATTTAGTATTCTGCAGGGCCTCGGCGTGATAGGCGCCAAGACATGTTCAGCGATGCGAAAAGCGGTAGGTTTCAGGAATGTCGCCGGCCACAATGATGAAGCGATTAACTGGGAGATAGTCTTTGCGATTTGTGAAAAGTCACACGATGACTTTAGAATGTTCGCTCAGGACATCCAGAAGCACCTTTCCCTGTAATTGAAATCGATCCCTATCAAGTTACACGAGAATAACCAGGACAGGCCCATCCGCTATGAGTAACAATTTGTATGTCTAAAGACCCCGTTGATGTTTTAATTATTGGTGCCGGTGCCTCTGGTGCGGCAGTCGCCTGGAGCCTGGCGGATACCCGGATGAAGATTCTCTGCCTTGAGCAGGGTGACTGGGTGAATCCGTCGGACTATCCGACGACGAACAGGGATTGGGAAGCTCGTAGCATGGGCGAATTTAGTTATAGCCCCAACACCCGAGGCAGGGTGACGGACTATCCGATCAATGAAGACGATTCTCCCATCAAAGTCGCCAACTTTAATGGCGTCGGCGGCGGTACGATTCTGTACGCGGCTCACTTTCCTCGTTTTCATCCATCGGATTTTCGGGTCAAGTCCCTTGATGGTGTAGCAGATGACTGGCCGATTGATTACAAGACGCTGGAACCTTACTACGCGGAAAATGATCGTATGATGGGTGTTGCGGGTCTCGCCGGTGATCCCGCCTATCCACCCAAGGAGCTGATTTTGCCACCGGTTCCGCTCGGGAAATTGGGTGAAACGCTTGCAAAAGGTTTCAATAAAAAAGGCTGGCACTGGTGGCCATCCGACAGTGCTATTGCCACAGAACCCTACGATGGTCGTGACAAGTGTGCCAACCTGGGTCACTGCGTGGGTGGATGTGCACAGGGTGCCAAAGCGAGCACCGATATCACCTACTGGCCCCATGCGCTACGCAGCGGTGTGGAGCTTAAGACACGCTGCCGCGTTCGAGAGATTACCGTTAATAAAGACGGTATGGCCAGCGGTGTCATCTACTACGATGCAGACGGCATCGAACATGAACAGAAGGCAGAAGTTGTCATTGTTGCTTGCAATGGTATTGGCACACCTCGATTGTTGTTAAATTCCAAATCGACATTATTCCCGGATGGTATTGCCAACAGCAGTGGTCTGGTTGGCAAGAATCTGATGTTCCACCCTTATGCCTGGATAAACGGGGTCTTCGAGGAACCCTTAAAAGGTTATGCCGGCCCCGGTGGATGTTGTATCTGGAGCCAGGAGTTCTATGAGACAGACAAGCGTCGTGGATATGTTCGTGGATATACGATGGAAATTACCCGGGGCAAGGGAGCAGTCACCACAGGACTTGCCGGTATGGCATCGGGTGAGATTCCCTGGGGCACCGGGCACCATGAAGCCTATGGTGCAATCTTTGACAGAACGGCGGGAATGGTTGCCATTTGCGAAGACCTGCCCGAAGAGCATAATACCGTCACGCTGGATCCGGATCTGGTAGATTCAGACGGGATCCCTGCACCGAGATTGAATTACACCTTAAGTGAGAACAGCAAGAAGATGCTAGAGCACGGCATTGCGCGCGGTGAAGAGATTCTTCGCGCGGCGGGCGCGACGCAAGTACAGTCAAATGCGCCCATTGCAGTTGCCGGTTGGCATAACATGGGAACCGCCAGAATGGGTAAAGATCCAGCAACTTCTGTTGTCAATGAATGGGGTCGCAGCCATGATGTAAAAAATCTGTTTATCGTTGATGGCAGTATTTTTGTGACCTCCGCAGGGGTGAACCCAACCAGTACGATTCAGGCATTGTCGTTGTATATTGCAGATAGCATGAAGAAACGACTTGCTAACCTGTTTGATTAGGGGGTGGATATGAGCAGCGTGATATCGAGCGACAGCCAGTTTTCCAAAGCACAAAAAGACATTTTGCTCATCCTGGTGGATCTGATGATTCCAGCTGGGGATGGCATGCCCAGCGCTGCTGATGCTGTAATATTCCCTTCTATTCTGAATGATCTGGCGACAGAACATGCAACGACGGTTACTCTACTGGATTTGGTGGAAAGCATCGCTAACGATAATTCGTCATCTGGTTTTGGACAACTAGGTGACGAAGAGCGATTGAGCTTAATAACAGGCATGCAAACAAGTGAACCTGAATTGCTACAATTTTTTCAATTTCACACGGTCAATAATTACTATCAGGATGACAGGGTGATGAATGTACTCGGCATGGAGGCACGACCACCGCATCCCGGTGGCTACACCCTGGAACCAACAGACTGGTCGCTGCTTGACCCGGTCCGTAAGAGAAAAGAGATCTATCGAAAAACCTGAACTGCTAACAAGAACTACTAATAAGAGCTACCAATAAGAACTACCAATAAGAGCTACCTACCTCAGGAGAATACCCTTGAATACTCCCCCGGAATACTTTCCCCAGGCTATTTTTACTGGCAATGAATCACTGGTGCCGCGAGTGTTTGTCTCGCCGCAACGATATATTCAAGGTGATGGCGTGCTGGATCATCTCGGTCGATATGTATCGCTGCTGAATGCCAGTCGGGCAGGCGTTCTTATTTCAAAGCGCGGGCAAGCAGCTGATGGCATTCGTGTCTTCGATAGCCTGAAAGGTGCAGAAATAGATCCGGTGATCAGGACTTTTGGTGGTGAATGTTCACTGGTTGAAATTGAACATCATGTGGAAACGTTAAAAAGTGAATCTATCGATTGCCTGATCGCGGTCGGCGGGGGCAAGTGTGTTGATGCAGGGAAGTGCGTCGCCTACCGTCTTGGTGTTCCTGTTGTGGTGGTACCGACGCTTGCCTCAAACGATGCGCCTTGTTCGGCACTGTCAGTTTTGTATACGCCCGATGGTGTTTCCAGTGGGGCTGAATTTTTCCCGGACAATCCAGCCATCGTTGTGGTTGATACCGGCGTCGTCGCCAATGCATCAGAGCGGTATCTGGTAGCCGGTATGGGTGATGCCATGGCAACCTGGTACGAGGCAAGAGTCTGTTTTAAGAATCCCGATGCAAGAACGACCGTCGGTGCCAGACCAACACTCGCATCCTGTGCCATGGGTGATATTTGTGCGCACACACTATTTGCTGAAGGGAAGTCCGCAGCAGATGCGGTAGCAGGTAATAATGTCAACAATGCGCTGGAAAATGTGGTTGAAGCAAACACGCTTCTAAGTGGTCTGGGATTTGAAAGCGGCGGATTAGCTGTCGCTCATGCCATTGCTCAAAGTTATACATCGGTCCCGGTCGTTCATGCTAATTATCTTCATGGGGAAATGGTGGCGATGGGCACCATCACGCAACTTATGATGGAGTCCGAAGATGAGGCGCTTCAGGTTGCCGAGTTCTTCTGCAAGGTCGGCTTACCCATTCACCTTGGTCAACTATCGTTAGGCACTGAGGAGACTGCTGCCATTGATACTGTGGTCGAAGCGACGATGGAGTGGCCAACGGTTCACAATATGCCAATGAATGTGACGCCAGATCTCATTCGATCGTCCCTATTGGCAGCCCACGAGCTCGGGCGAAAGATTGCTGATGTGGATGGGGATGCTGCGTATCGGAAACTGCATGCAGGGTAGGGTTTCTTGCTGAACGGTCAGTCTGTAGGGTACATTTACAGAGAACGCTTTATTCCAACTGAAACATGCATTTTCTGAGTAGAACCATTTATGGTTTGGTTCTACATGACTGGCAGAAGAGCTGGGTCTATCAATGTAACATCGACAAGGAGCTGCGCAGTCGAGCCTGTATTGATAAAGAGCACATAAGAGTCGCCATCTCCCAGAGCATCGAAAGGGGTAAAGTTTGAAGTGAGATTGGTCGGAAATCCACCACCCGGCGTCCCTGTGGTGGAGCCAGGAACGTTCGATAAATCTTGACCGTCGAGTGTCAATGTATCCATATCATCAGCTCTAACTAACAGCGTTGGTACGCCGCCGAGGGAGGGCGTTACGACTACATCCAATGCATTGTCTACGACGATATCCAGAACATCTGCTATATTCAGTGTGAGGTCGTTGGCATACCCATTGGTGAGATCAAGTATTTCTACCCCTTTAAGGTTGTTGGCTCCAACACCAATATTGGTCAGATCAATACTTTCACCAATCAACAAAGTATCAAGCCCGGTGTTCCCATTGATGATTGCGTCCGTTCTGTCATCGACAAGGGTGTCATCACCGGCGCCACCATTTACCGTATCTGATCCACCGCGACCATCGAGATAATCTCCCAGCGCGGTGTTTGATAGTGTATCGCCACCAGAACTGCCTAATATCAGTGTTGAGCCATCTCCCCGGGCAACGTCCAGCCTTATGGATTGATCCACAATCAGAGAAACACCCTGATCTGCAGCCGTGACAACGTCAAATGGTGTGCCACCGGATTCTGATGCATCGATGAACATTGGGCTATCAATATTAAAATTTCCAATGAGATTGACCTGATCTCCTACATCACCTTTGATGACGAGAGAATCTTCAATGCCTGTCAGTTCGTTGAATCCATCGACTATCTGCCGGATTGATGCTGCATCCAGACTAATCACATCGGCGCCGATACCATCCTTCAAAGAAAGAATTTCAATATTATCAATCTGATAGGTCGGTAGTGCGCCTGCGGTGTAGTCCAAGGATTTGGGAATGAATAACTCGTCTATACCGTCACCACCATCGATTCGCCTGAAGCCCAGAGTGGTTGGTGCCGCAACCGGGTCGACTGTAAAGAAATCGTCTCCTGCCTGACCAAAGGCAGTATCCCCTGTGCTAATGCTGGTGATGTCATCATCGCCATCGCCACCCGCCAGAAATTCGCCGGCGGTGGCTGTAGCGGTTAAAATATCATCACTGACGGTACCCCCAATATCAACATTCACTGCCACCAGATTAACTTGAGTAGCATTCAGCACAACATCAAGCACAACGTTTGTATCGAAGTCAGTACCGGCTATTGCGTCAAATGCGCCAAGCACTGCTACTGCGGTTAGTACCGAGAATGTGTTACCGGCGACAGGGGAAAAGGCACTGAATGCAACCCTTAACCGACCATCTAGCGAGACGCTGCCACCGGAGCTGATGGAATCATATTGAGTGGTAATCGTGGTCCCTCCAATATCTATTTTGACTTCTGAATCAAGATCGAATATTACGCCACCGGTTATTGAGAGGGTACCGAATGCTCCGTCCCCTGGGTCAAGAATACCTGAATTGAGGAAACTGCTTCCTGCTGCAGAATTATTAATAGTACCGGCACCATTGATGAAACTGGTATTCGTGAAGGAGTCGCCCGCACCTATGAACAAAAACTTCCCAGTCATGATATTTACTATCCCACCCGAACGGAAGA